>CADDZK010000080.1 GCA_902812425.1 Actinomycetota bacterium | reverse complement strand
CGAACCACCGCGACGTTACCGGAGAAGCAGCCACGAAGGTCATGGACGATCTCGCCGTCGGTGAGCCGTCGAACGACGCGCGAGCCGAGATGGCCCGTTGCATAGCCCCGATGGTCCGAGGGCTCCCTGATAGCTACAGGCGGGCCATAGAGCTCACCGAGCTGGATGACGCAGGCCGCCGCAGCCGAACGTCTCGGCCTCTCGGTTCCGGGTGCGAAGTCCAGGGTGCAGCGCGGGCGTGCCCGGCTGCGGGCGATGCTCCTGCGCTGTTGCGAGATCGAGACCGACCACCGCGGCCGCCTGATCGCGTTCGAGACCCGCGACGGCGAGGGTTGCGCGTCGTGCGCAGAAGATCGGCGCGCCCCGATCAAGGTCGCCTCGGGCCCGAGAACTGCGGTCGATACCAGCTCAGGTTGCGTTCCGCAGCAGAGGTCTATGACGCGGCGGGCGTCGACGCCCTGAGAAGGTTCTGCAAGGACTCACCCTCGCCAGGTCGCCCGCAGTACCCTGCCCCAGTTCTCGTGCGCCAGCTTCTTCAGCGCCGCCTCGTCGTAGCCGTGTTCTCGAAGGGCCGCGAGGAGCGCCGGCAGGCCGGAGACGTCCCCGATCTTCTTCGGAACCTTCGCCCCGTCGAAGTCCGAGCCGAACCCTACCCCGTCGATGCCGAGGCGCTCGACGAGGTAGTCCACGTGCCACACTACCGCCCCGAGCGGGGTGTCCTCCGACTCGCCCCCGTCCTCGCGCAGGAAGCCGACGGCGAAGTTCACGCCGACCATCCCTCCCGAGTCCCTTATGGCGTCGAGCTGTCTGTCCGTCAGGTTGCGCGACGTGGGGCAGAGGGCGTGGGCGTTGGAGTGGGTCGCAACGAGCGGCGCTTCGGAGAGCTCCGCCACGTCCCAGAATCCGCGCTCGTTCAGGTGGGAGAGGTCGATCATGACCCCTAGCCTGTTGCACTCCCTGACGAGTTCCTCGCCCGCACCGGTCAGGCCCGGACCCGTATCCGGCGACGACGGAAACCTGAAAGGGACGCCGCTGGCGTAGGCGTTGGGCCTGCTCCACACGAGCCCGAGCGAGCGGAGGCCCACCTCGTAGAGCCCTTCGAGCGCCTCAGGGTCAGAGCCCAGGCCCTCGGCGCCCTCGAAGTGCAGGATGGCCGCCACGGTCCCGTCGCGCAGGCAACTTTCGAGTTCGTCGGCGGTCCGAACGACGGCGAGTTCTCCTCCCGACTCCTCTTCGAGGTGGAACAGGCTAGCAACCAGCCCGTCGGCGAAGTCCCTGGCGTAGGTGGGGTCCACCGCAGGAGCGTCCGAGACCACGTAGCCGTCGTCCGTAATGGTGAGCGCCGACTCCTCGGTCCAGCCGTCGTCTTCCGGGTTGGGGACGTAGCAGGCGAAGAAGCCCCCGCCGAAGCCGCCCTCGCGCGCCCGCGGCAGGTCGATGTGGCCAAGCTCGCTGCGCTCGAAAAAGGAGCGACCCTCGCCGCGATCAGGGAGGTGGAGGTTCAGGAGCGTGTCGTTGTGGCCGTCGAAGACTCGTATCTCGTCCATCCGGGAATGATACAGGCCGAGTCCGGCGGATGCCCGCGGCGTTCGGGCAAAAGAGAGGCGGGGCCGCGAGAACCGCGAACCCCGCCGGGAGAGTGCTTTAGTCTCTAATACTTGGGAACGCTCGGGTCGATCTCCTCGCTCCAGGCCGTGATGCCGCCCTTGACGTTGTAGACTTTCTCGAAGCCGGCGTCCTGCAGGAGCCTGACGGCCCTGGCGCTACGAGCGCCGGTCTTGCAGTGTATGGCGAAGTTCTCGTCCCTGTCGAGTTCGGCAAGACGTTGAGGAAGCTCTCCGAGGGGTAGGAGCCTCACGCCGATGTTGGCGACCTCATACTCGTGCGGCTCGCGCACGTCGAGCACGTTGATGTCCTCGCCTCTGTCCATCTTCTGCTTGAGTTCTTCGACGGTGATCTCGGGTACGCCGTTCTCCTCTTCGGCGGCGTTGGCCTGCGGGATGCCGCAGAACTCCTGGTAGTCGATGAGCTCTGTTACGGTCGGGTTCTCGCCGCAGATGGGGCAGTTCGGGTCCTTCCTCAGCTTCATCTCCCTAAAGCTCATGCCGAGGGCGTCGTAGAGGAGAAGCCGTCCGATGAGCGGTTCGCCGATCCCGAGTATGAGCTTGGCGGTCTCGGTCGCCTGTATGGTGCCTATGGCCCCAGGCAGGATGCCGAGCACCCCGCCCTCGGCGCAGCTCGGGACGAGACCGGGAGGCGGCGGCTCGGGGTAGAGGCAGCGGTAGCATGGGCCTTCCTCGGCGTAGAAGACGCTCGCCTGGCCCTCGAAGCGGAAGATCGAGCCGTAGACGTTCGGCTTGTTCAGAAGGACGCACGCGTCGTTCACCAGGTAGCGGGTAGGGAAGTTGTCCGTGCCGTCGACGATCACGTCGTAGTCATCGAGGATCTCCAGCGCGTTCTCGCTCGTGAGCGCCTCCTCGTGGACCCTGACCTCGACGTTGGGGTTTATGTCCTTGATCTTCTCGTAGGCGCTCTCGACCTTGGGACGCCCGACATCGGAGGTGCCGTGGATGATCTGAC
This sequence comes from Actinomycetota bacterium, assembly GCA_902812425.1. Lineage (GTDB taxonomy): Bacteria > Actinomycetota > Rubrobacteria > Rubrobacterales > Rubrobacteraceae > Rubrobacter_D. The sequence goes on along the minus strand of CADDZK010000080.1, from coordinate 10,359 downwards.
GCTGCAGGTTCGACTCGTCGACGACGTCGAAGTCGACGATCCCGATGGTCCCCACCCCGGCCGCCGCGAGATAGAGTGCGAGCGGGCTACCCAGTCCGCCCGTGCCGACCGTAAGGACCTTCGCGGCCTTGAGCTTCTTCTGCCCGTCGAGGGCGACCTCGGGCATGATGAGGTGGCGGCTGTAGCGTGCGATCTCCTCGTTGCTTAACTCGATGGCCCCGTTGGGCGACGCTACCAATGGCTGTCTTGTCTGCATATGAAAGAACCTCTTTAGAAGATGGAGTTAATTGAAAAGCGAGCTTTTGAAGCCTACTTACATCGTCCGCTTGCACACCCGCCCGCGATGGAGGGGATGATGGAGAGCTCGTCGCCTTCTGAAACTTCCGTGTCCTGGCCTTCGAGGTAGCGGATGTCCTCGTCGCCCTTGTAGACGTTGACGAACGAGCGCAGCTGGCCGTCGCCCGTGTACAGGTGCTGCCTGAGGTCGGGGTGCTCCGAGGCGAGGTTCCCCAGGGCCTCGCCCGCCGTGGCGCCGCCGACCTCGACCTCGGAGTCGCCGCCGGTGTACTGCCTCAAGGGAGTTGGGATCTTGACCTTCGGCATCTCTGTAAGCTCCTTCTCTTATCCTACTATGGGCTCTTCGTTGTAACCCGAGCGGTCGTCTCTCAAAGTCCACGATCGCATGTCCTCGACGTTCTCACCGCTCACCGAGGCTATCACGTATGAGTAGCCGGGCCAGGCGTGCTCGCGGTCGTACTCGGAGGGTTCCGCAGGGTGGTCAGGGTGCGAGTGGTAGAAGCCGAGCAATCCCATCTCCCGCTCCTCGGCCCGCTCCTCGAACTTCTTTATGGTGAGCGGCTCTATGAGAAAGCGGCGGCTGCGCTCCTCCTCGTGCGTGTTCTCGGCCCGCCACACGTCGACTACGACCTTGATGCCGCCACTGTCGATCCCGATCAGCGCGCCGGCGCACTCCTCGGGGTACGCTTCTTTGGCGTGATCGTGGATCTGGCCGACGTCCCCAGCGCCTATCTTGAGCGGCAAACTACTACTCCTCCCAGAAGCTCTCGGAGAGGTACTTGTCAGCACCGTCGCACAGTATGGTGACGACCGTCCCCGACTCTATCTCCCTCGCGACCCTGAGCGCCGTCGCAACGGCAGCGCCGGCCGAGATGCCGATGAGCACCCCCTCCTCGCGCGCCACCCGCCTGACCATCTCGTAGGCGTCCTCCGTCCTCGCCGCCAGGTTCTGGTCAGCCACCGTAGGGTCGTAGATGGGGGGCACGATGGCGCTCTCCATGTGCTTCATGCCTTCGAGACCGTGGAAGGCGGAGTCAGGCTCGAAGGAGATCGCCTCTATCTCGGGGTTGTACTCCTTGAGGCGCGTCGCCGTCCCGACGAAGGTGCCGCTCGTGCCGAGGCCTGCTACGAAGTGCGTGACCTCGCCTGCGGTCTGCTCCCAGATCTCGGGAGCCGTCGACTCGTAGTGCGAGCGCGGATTGGCCGGATTCGAGTACTGGTCCGGATAGAAGTATCTCTCCGGTTCCTCCGAGTAGAGCCTCCGCGCCTCACGGATGGCCCCGTCCGAGCCTTCGCCAGGGTCAGTCAAAACGAAGTCAACCCCGTATGCGCGCAGTATCTTCTTGCGCTCCTCGCTGGCGTTCTTCGGCATACAGAGCTTGACCTTGTATCCCAACGCCGCCCCGATCCAGGCGTACGCTATCCCCGTGTTCCCGCTCGTCGCGTCGAGGATGGTCTTCTCCGGCGTCAGGGCCCCCGTCCTCTCGCCGTCCCGGATCATCCACAGAGCAGGGCGATCCTTGACCGACCCGCCGGGGTTGTACCACTCCGCCTTGCCCAGGATGCGGACGCCAGGGACCTCGGCCGAGATGTTCGGCAACTCCAGGAGCGGCGTGCCGCCGACCAGCTCCGTCACGTTCGTCCTCGTCCGCTCATTAATCCGAGTGATCATGTCGGGATTGATTATACAGGGTGGAAGTTCAGCGTCCAGACGGGAGAGGCAATATGCCTGACCAGAGTAATAGCCGAGAGGCAAGATAGGAGCCTCCCGGCCATGGTTGGTGCGTTGTGGAGGATTATACCCGAACTCTGTGTTGCGATTCTACAGCGATAACGTTGATTATCCCAAAGTCTCCAAAATTTCCTGCAGGGTGCGGCGACGGCAGGTAAAGATCGGGGTGTCGAGCTCGGTGTACGAGCTGGCCTCGCTCTCTCTGAGTTCCATCATTAGGTCCTGGAACTTCTCGGGGGATTCGGCTTCGAAGGAGAGGATGAACTCGTAGTCGTCTATCCCGAAGCAGTAGCCCGTATTGTTCTTTACGGGATAGTGTTTGCGTCCTATTCTCATGTGCTCGTTCATCATGCGCTGGCGCTCTTCGATGGGCAACTGGTACCACGCCCGCGTCTTCACGAAGGGATAGACGAAGAGGTACTCGCCCTCCCCGGGGACGATATAGGTGCGGTTCTCGAAGCCGGGCGTGTGCTCCCCGACGTAGATGGAGCGCCTGCTCAGGGCGAAGTACGAGTAGGAGATGCGCAGGTACTTGCCGAGACCCGTCTTCAGGAGGGCGCTCGTCATGCGCTCGAAGGCGTCGAGGTCGTAGCCTATTCTCCACAGCATGAAGTCGGCGTCGGCGCGCAGCCCCATCAGCGAGAAGGAGCGCAAGAGCATCTCGCCAGAGTGCTCCTCCACGGTTTCGAGAAACTCCAGCTTGCCCCGCTCGCGTTCCTCGTCAGGGAGGCGCCGCCAGGCCGGGTCCAGCTTGAAGAACACGTAGTTTATGTACTGGGCCGGAAGCTGCTCTTCCTGCGCCTGCTGCCCTCGGGTTCGGGTCTGGGTCATTTTCTCTCCCTTCGGTCGAGAGGTATCAGGCTTCAGGTATCAGGTTTCAGCATTTTGATGGCGGGTGTTCCGCACGCCTGCGTTGCATTTCCTGACATATGGGTCAGGTTCTTGTGCCATCGCATCTACCTGGCTCGTGTTTCCCTTATCCTGAAGCCTGTAGCCTGTCACCTGATACCTCCAACCCGAAGTTGCTTTCGTAGAGCTCTGCGACGCGGGAGAGCTCCTCTGGCGTCAGGTCAGGGGTGTCCGGGGCTGCGGCGAACTCTTCTAGCTGCTCCTCGCCGTAGATGTTGGGGAGGGTGGAGACCACTTCTTGTGAAGCCAGTATGAACTTGAGGGCGGCCTGGCCGAGGGTGCGCTCGCCCGACTCTGTGAGGAAGGAGAGTTGCTCGACCTTTTTGAGGCCCGTCGTGAGCCACTCCTTCGGGCGGTGGCGGCGATGGTCGTTCTTGGCGAAGGTCGTGTTCTCGTCGTAGTGGCCTTCGAGCATCCCCGAGGAGTGGGGGACGCGCACGAACAGGGAGGTGTTCGTCTCGCGGGCCGTCTCTATAAGGCCACGTCCGGGGTCCTGTTCGAGGATGTTGTAGATCATCTGTAGCCCGTCGATGTTCCTCTCGCGCATCGCCCTTATGCCCTCTTCGAGCCACCCGATCTTGGGACCAAGGGCGACGCCGTGGGCCCTGACCTTGCCCTCGCTCTTGAAATCTTCTAGAAGGGCGAACAGATCATCGTTCTCGATGGCGTCCATCTTGGTATTGTGGAGCTGGAGGAAGTCTATGTAGTCGGTACCGAGCCTCTTCAAGCTCTGCTCCAGGGCGAAGCGGATGAACCCCTCCGACCAGTCCTGCGGGCGTTCCTGCTGGCCGCGGCGGGCCGTGTGGTTGTAGAAGTCGTAGCCGATCTTGGTCGAGATCACCACCTCGTCGCGCATGTGCCCGAAGGCGTCGGCGAGCAGCGTCTCGCCCTTCCCCGAGCCGTAGGTATCGGCGGTGTCGAAGTAGTTGATGCCCCGCTCGCGGGCCTCTCTAAGGAGCCTTACGGACCTCTCGTCGTCGACCTCGCCCCACCAGCCTGTCGAGACCGTCCACACCCCGAAGCCGACCTCCGAGACTGTTATGTCGGTGTCGGCCAGTCTGCGGTATCTCATCTATCTGCTCCCTGTCTGTGTTCGAACCACGTCCTCCAATAACTACTACATTCTAGCGCCCTACGTTGTTGACTTTCTCTCAATCTGCGGGTCTATAATCGCGCGATGTTCGAGAGGGTGAGGAATCTCTGATCGCACGCTACGCAGGAGGGGAGAGCGGGGCACGGGCTGCGGCCCGCGCCGGCGCTGTGGTAGTAGTCGTCGATACCTTCAGGGCTAGCACGACGATAGCGGTCCTCGTCTCGAAGGGCGCGCGGGTCGTGCCCTTCGCTTCTATTGAGTACGCTTACTCCTACGCGGAGGCCGACCTGCGTATCGGGGAGCGGGGGAGTGCTAAGGTCGCGGGCTTCGACTTCGGCAACTCGCCGACGGAGATCCTCGACGCGGAGGTGCCTCTGCACTCCACGGTCGCCCTCTCGACGACCAACGGGACCCGCGTCATCGAGGCCGCAGGTGGCGCGAGGGCCATCCTGACCGGCGCCTTCGTCAACGCCGGGGCCCTGGCGGAGTATCTCTCCGGCGGGGCTTACGACGAGGTAGTCGTCGTAGGATGCGGCTGGGAGGGCCGGCGCGCCTCCGAGGACGAGGCCGCCTCAGGGGCCATCCTCCACAGGCTACGCTCTCGTGGTGCACGGCTGGACGAGCGGGCCGGGCGCGTCGCCGAGGGTTATCTGTCCAGGTCTGCGAGGACGCTGCGCAGCAACAGCGCGGCGCGGAGGCTCAAACGCCTCGGGTACGAGCAGGACCTGGAATTTTGTCTCGCAGAGGACACGGTGCCGGTCGTGCCGCGCCTCGTGGGCGGAGCTTTCGTCGGAGGCGTTCTGCGGATCTGAGAGGCCCCGCCAATCTTCGGCCCTGCGGCCAATACAAAAAGCCCAAATTTCTTCTTGACAAGGTGGTGGCGCGCCTTTACTCTGGAGTTAGCGAAGGCGGATCAAATGTTACAAGCTCCGTCGAATCCGCGACGGGAAGGAGGTGAGTAGACAAGTGACTTTGACTATCACCCACGAGAAGACCCGCGAGGTTACCCGCGAGGACGTGGACCGAGCCATAGACGTCATCGAGCGTCACCTTGAGAAGGAGGCCAGGACCCGCAACCTGCTGGACGAGCAGGCGATCATGCGTCCCAAGGACCTGTGCAAGCAGCAGGGCCTGGATATGGTTGCCGAGTTGCGCGGCATGATGTAGATCGCGCGGCAACGAGGGCCCATGAAGGGGGATGCACAGTAAAACCCCGAGTCTCTCATGCAGACATCTGAGGGCTGTCCATCCCCCTTCACGTGGCCAACGGAGGGCCGGAGAGATCCGGCCCTCTTTTCTTGCCTATGGCCGGGGTTATAGATTTCATCCCGGCTTCACCCTGCATAAGTACTAGCCTTCGGCAAGGATCTTGCTCGATGACCTGCCGAGCATCGAGATCCCTGCGACGGCCAGGAGGATGCCACCCCCGAGAAGGGCGTGCGGGAGTGGATGCGTCGGCCATACTTCGCCGAAGAGAAGGGGCGCGCAGGCGATCGGCACGATGGTGTGCAGGGCGAGCACTATCGGTACTACTACGGATGCGTGGCCGTCCCTGAGGGCTGTGATCTCGGTGGAGAAACCTAGAAGGCCGACCACGGCTATACAGGCCGTGAAGAGCGCGAGGGGCAGCAGGTGCAAGGGGGCTATCGTGTAGGCGGCCCCTTTGTTGAGGATCCCGGTCAACGCGTAGGCCAGCCCGGCCGCCGTCGCCCCCAGAACTGGACCGGCGGGCCGGCGCAGGGCCCGGAGTACGAAGGGAAGGGAGGCGCCGGGCACGAGCAGCGCGAAGAGCACCGCCCATTCTCCGAGGTCGGGCTGGACGTTGCCGGGTTGCGGTGACGCGGAGCTGGCTGCTGCTATGCCGACGGCTATCAGGGCCGTGCCGAGGATCTCTCGGCGACCCTGCGACTCCTTCAGAAACCAGCGCGACAGCCACAGCAGGACTCCGAGCCCAGCGACGTTCAGGATGCGTGCGAGCGTCAGGGGCAACATCGTGAGGGCGGCGACCTCGAGCACCCAGCCCAGGAGGTTCGAGGTGATCCCGTACAGGCCCGAAGCATGACGGCCGAGCGCCAGGAGCGAATTCAGGTCGTCCGGTTCCTGGCGCGCGGCCATCGCGAGCAGCACCGCTGAGCCGTTGTAAGCAAAAGTAGAGGCGAGGATAAGAAGTACCCCTAGCACCCGTTGCGCTCCAGTAACTCTCCCACGGGGAGGACCTCGAGCCCCCGGGAGGAGAGCCGCTCCAGGATCAAGGGCAACGCCCCGAGCGTATTTCGCCAGGAGCCTGGTGTCGCATACCGGTCTGAATCGTGCAGCAGCAGAACGTCGCCGGCCTCGGGCTGGCCGATCTCGGCGGCTATGGACCCAGGGGTGGTGCGGTGTCTCCAGTCTCTCCCCGAGCGCGTCCACAGCACCCGCTCCCATCCCTGCCTTTCGGCCTCGATCCAGGAGGCCAGGTTGAAGACACCATAAGGCGGCCTGAAAAGCCGGGTAGAACGTCCTGATACTCCCTCTACACGCTCTCCGGCCCGCCGCATATCCTCGATCACCCGGCGGGGGCCCAGGCGCAGATGGTTTTGATGCCGGTAGCAGTGGACCCCTACCTCGTGCCCGCGGGAGATGATCTCTTCGAGCCTGCCAGGAGCACGTTCTACCTGCTCCCCGACGACGAAGAACGTGGCCCTGGTCCCGGCCTCTTCGAGCAGTTCGAGGAAGTACTCCAGTCCTTCGTCCGGCCCGTCGTCGAAGGTCAGGGCTATGGCACGGCTCTCTGACGGCACCCTGGTTATCGCCGGAAACACGAGCCTACCGGCAGGGAAGCGGGCGGCCGCAGGCGCGGCGTACGCTGCGACGCAAGCCGCTGGGAGGGCGGAGATCAGAGCCGGGAGAGCGGCACGCACATGAGTCATCCATCACGTATCTTCTGCAGGGTCAGCAGGAACTGATCTCTGGCTGCGTCGGGTCCGAGGTCGGAAGCGTCCAGGACCAAAAGTCCTGGACGGGGCTGGTCCCCTGATGTTCGCTCGGGCATGACCATCCGGGTGTGAGGGGGGGCTTCTGCGAGCGCGGCGAGGTCGGGTCGGGGGGAGGCTAGGAAGTAGTTCGGGTAGGTGCCTGTGTCACGCTGGACCTCGGCCGCGGTGGTTCTGGCCTTCCGTCGCTCGCTCAACGAGGGCAACCTGTCCCCGGCAGGTTCCTCGACTACCCCGAACTCGAGGTCCGCAGCAGGATGCAGTCCTTTTGCGCCTTGCGAGGTGGCGAAGATGGTGAGAGGCACCCGCTCCCGCAGGGCGGAGCGTTCCAGGGCGGCGGCTGTTGCGGGGTTGTCTACCCTGATCCCGAGCGAGATCTTGCCCGGCGAAGGAGCGTAACCGGGGACCCGAAGGTGCAGCTCCCTGGCGGCCAGGGCCACCCCTGGTGGGGCAAAGACCAGCCAGAGAAAGGAGGCGAGGACGGCCACGCCGGTCAGGAGCGCCGGACGCAGGCTCAGAGAAGAGGGGCGACGGGCTACCACAGGCTGCGGGGTGTCCCCGAGCAGGGGGGTGATGGCATCGGAGATGGTCGGGGCTGAGGGCTCCGTTTGCGGGGCACGCAGTGAGATCTCCTGCCGCGAGGCGGACCTGAGTAGCGCGCCGAGGGCCTCCGCGCCGTGCACCCAACTGGCGGCTCCCGCCCGTTCCATAATGCTGGCGTTGAGCTCTCCGTGCCCTGGGATCGGGTCGAACATGACTATGGGCAGATGATTTTCTATGGCCTCTATGCACGTCATGCCTCCCGCGTTCTGGATCAGGCAGTCGGCCGCCGCCATGAGAACAGGAAGGTCGTCCCTCCAGCCCAGTACCTGAACGTTCTCTTCACGAGCGAACTCTGCTGCAAGCCGTCTCTGGAGGGCCGTGTTGCTACCCGTCACGACAATGGTGCTGGCGCCGGACCCGGCGGCGCACCGGGCTGCTTCCTGGAGGTTTCCTATGCCCCAGGCGCCCCCGACGATGAGGATCACGAAACCTTCCCTGGATAGCCCGAGGGCGGACCGTGCCTCCTCGCGAGACGGCGCGCCTCGCAGAGCCGGCGCTACGGGCATACGCACCAGAGAGGTGATGCCCCCGGCCGATTCGGCGAGCTCCGCGGAGGGCCTGGATACGACGAGGTGCAGATCCACGCGGGGATCCACCCACAGCGGATGCACCCCGTAGTCGGCGATGACTGCGATCGCGGGTACGCGGAGCCTCCCGTTCTTACGCAGACGTCCGAGAGCGGAGGTCACCAGGGGGTAGGTGGAGACCACCAGGTCCGGTCTCTCCTTGCTGAGGGTTGCGAGCAACCGCCTGGCGAAGAGTGAACCAACAAGGATTCTTATGGCCGCCGCTCCCGCCCTGCGGGAGGTGAGAGCGAAGACCGCGCTCAGGGTCCTGGGCACACCCCTGACCTGCCTCCTGTATCCTCGAACCAGCGCCAGGTCGAGGATGCGGCTCATAGTTCTGAGACCGTCCGCCATCGTCACGGTGTAGCCGGCGCACTCCAGCTCGGCCCGCACCGCGCGTCCTGCCGCCTCGTGGCCGCCACCCACGGCGGCCGTGAGGATGAGAACCTTGCCCTTCGAGCCGGCGGGAAACGTTTGCCCGTCTTCCGAACGTTCCTCTCCGGCAAGCCGCACGTAAATGCTGAGCCCTGTCCACACGAGCAGGAAGAGGAAGGCCAGGACGATGATCGAGTATGCGCTCATCCCGACCAGAGCCCTCTCGTCGCCCGCCGCGCCGTCTTGCGTAGCGCGCCCGATACTCTTCGACTCGATCGTGGATGCGACCCGGCAAGATGCCCGGCAGATGTCATGGCGCCTGTCGCCCTCCTTTCTTGCTGCGGAAGACCAGGAAGTGGAGCAGCAAGAAGTTCGTGGTCGAGCCGACCAGCATGGAGCAGACCTTGGCCATGTTGCCTCCCACCAGCGGTGGGAAGTTCGCGTAGGCCACGAGTCCATGCGCCACCAGCCACAGCACCAGGCTGCTCACCCCTATGCCCAATATCGCCTGGACGCCGAACGCGCCTACCTGCCTGGCGTCGTGGCGGGCGTGGTGCCTGAAGGTCCATAAAGTGTTCCAAAAATAGCTGTTCGCGTTCGTGAGCGTCAGGGCCAAGATATTGTAGAGGACGAGTATCTCGGGGATGCGGGTGGGATGGATCAGCAACAACGAGTTCATGACCCCGAGATCCACGAGCGCGTTGGAGATCCCCACGAGCGAGAACTGGGCGTACTTGATCCCTGTCTCAGGCAGGGGCTCACCGGTGGCGCGTAGGAGCCTGAAGACCTCGGCTGCGGTCAGGCACACAGAAGCCCATACCCCTCCGAGCGCCCAACCCGCCAGCACGTCGCTCGGGTAGCACGCCCCTTCATATATCCGCCCGAATCCCACGAGCAGCGCGATCGAGAGTACGGCCAGCCCCACCCTCGCCTTGGCCCGCCAGGAGCCACCCCGGCTCTGCGGGGGGCGGAGGCTGAAGAGATAGCAGACAGCGGCGCCGATAGCGACGACGACAACGGCGTGGGAACTCGGGAATCCGTTGCCCGCCGCGTGCACCAGCTGCAGGGAAGACGGGGGACGAGGACGGTTGAAGAGCAGCTCGAAAAGCCCTGCGAGGGCCCCCGTGCCGAGCGTCGTGGCGAGAAGGACCGTGCCCGCGAAACCCAGGTTGAAGTCTTTGCGCCGGTACGCCAGGGCCGCCAGCACCAGACCCGCCCCACCAGAGGCCGGGAGCAGAACTGCAGGGGAGAAGACGGCCTCGAACAAGATCGCCGCGAATGTCAGGTAAGGCTCGCCGTGCGAGTGGAAGAAGCGCAGCACCGCAACGTCGACCCGCACCAGGGGGTCCCTGGACACCACGTCCTGTACGACCGCGCCGAAGGCCCACGAGAAGAGACCGACGAGCATGAGCCCGACGGTGAGCGCGAGCCCGTAGGCCGTGCCTAGCGAGAACCTGCGCCTGAGCCACAGCCCGGCCGGGCTCCGTACGAACGCCCGCAGACGCTCGCCACCCAGGCGTTCGGCCGCTCCTCGTAACTGCTCGGGATGAGAGCTAACCCAGCGGTATGCTAGATAGAGGACTATCGCGACGAGTAGCAGGCCGACCAGGAGTATGGAGGCCCGCCCCATCCACCGCTCCAGGAGCCCTATGCTCCTCCCCAGGAAGTAGCCACCCAGGACCACCGCCGTAGCCCACACGGCTCCACCCAGGGCGTTGTAGAAGAAAAATGTCCCCCAGCGCATCCGGCTTATCCCCGCTACCAGTGCCCCAAATACCCTAAAGCCCGAGAAAAAGCGCGCCATGAACACAG
>CADDZK010000079.1 GCA_902812425.1 Actinomycetota bacterium | reverse complement strand
GCTTCTCAGCATTTCAGCAAGGGTGTGCGGAGAGAGTGACCGCCCTTCGAGAGTTCCTGCCGGTGAGTTTCGCTTCGCGAATCTGCGCGGTGCTATTCGAGGAAAGGCTGAAAGCGAGAACTGCAGGCTCGAAGTGTGCTGAAGTGCTGACAAGTCGCCCGCAGGGCGACGTGCTGAAATGCTACCGACCGAAGGGAGCTACACATGGGCCGACTTGACGGCAGGGTCGCGATGGTGACGGGGGCGTCGCGTGGCATAGGCGAGGCGACGGCGCGGCGTTTCGCCCGCGAGGGGGCTCGGGTCTGCCTGACCGACGTGAACCTCGAGGGCGCGCTCTCGACGACGCGGCAACTCGTCGACGAGGGCATGGACGCCTTCGCGACCAGGGTGGACGTCACGAGCCGCACCGAGGTCGAGAACGCGGTCGGGGAGATCATCGACCGCTACGGGCGTCTCGACATCCTTATAAACAACGCCGGGGTTACCAGGGACAGCCTCATCTACAAGATGACCGACGAGGACTGGCGCACGGTCATGAACGTCCACCTGACGGGCGCCTTCTTCTGCAGCAGGGCCGCCCAGAGGCACATGGTCGAGAGAAACTACGGCAGGATCGTCAACGTCTCGTCGACGAGCGCGCTCGGCAACCGCGGCCAGACGAACTACTCGGCGGCGAAGGCCGGCATCCAGGGCCTCACCAAGACCCTCGCCGTCGAGCTCGGCCGCTACGGCGTCACGGCGAACGCCGTCGCCCCCGGCTTTATAGAGACGGAGATGACCCGCGACACCGCAGCCCGCCTCGGCGTCGACTTCGACGACTTCGTCGCCGAGCGGGTAAAGAGCATCCCCGTCGGACGCGCCGGCTGGCCAGAGGACGTTGCCGCCGCCATCCTGTACTTCGCCTCGGAGGAGGCCGCCTTCGTGAGCGGTCAGGTACTCTACGTCGCGGGCGGACCGAGGGATTAGTGCTCTACGCCGAGTTCGTGGGGGCTAGCTCCGAGCCCGTGAGGAACCTGATCGAACGTGGAGCGGTCCGCCGGTTCGCAGAGGCCATCGCCGACCCGAACCCGCTCTACGCAGACGGGGAAGTGGCAGAAAAGAGCCGCTACGGACGGCTCCTCGCTCCGCCGACCTTCCCGAGGACCTTCGACTACGGCCGCATCGAGGGGCTGGAGTTGCCCTCCGCGGGGCTGATCCACGGCGAGTTCCGCATCTCCTACGAACGACCGCTCCTCGTCGGCGACGAGCTGCTCTGCCGCGTGGAGCTCAAGGAATCCTACGACAAACAGGGTCGCGGCGGCCTGCTCGGTTTCCTCGTCTTCGAGCGCACGGGCGAGAGCCTCGGCGGCGAGCGCCTCTTCACGGCCGACGACGTCGTAGTCGTTACAGAGGCCGTGAGGCGTGGGATCGGAGCATGAAGCCGCGCTGGGAGGTGGGCGACGAGCTAGACGAGCGGACGCTACCTCCCTTGGACCGTATGCGGCTCATAAAGTACGCTGGGGCTTCGGGGGACTTCAACCCTATTCACCTGATCGACGAGGCCGCTGCGGAGGCGGGGCTGCCCGGGATCATCGCGCACGGAATGCTCATGGTCGCCTCGATGGGCCTCCTGTTCTCCGGGTATCTGGAGCACGGCTACGTAAAGACCTTCCGCAGCCGCTTCTCAGGGATGGTCTTCCTCGGCGACGTCCTGCGCGTCGGCGGGCGCGCGGGCGGCGTAGAGGAGACGGACGAGGGGCGCCTGTATGCCTTCGAGGTGTACGCGCGGCGCGGCGAGGAGACCGTAGCTTCGGGCGAGGTCGGGTTTCTAATCTACGAAGATCATGGGTAAATGACATACTTCGCACCCTGGCGGTCTTCGACGTGCATCAGAGACGACGGTACATGACGTGAAGGCCGACGCGCCCCAGCGTGGGGTGCTCGAAGGCCTCGGGAACGGTCCCAACGATGTGAAACCCGAGCGCCTGCCAGAGCCGGACGGCGGCGTGATTGGACTCGACGACGGCGTTGAACTGCATCGCCGCGTATCCCTGTGTGCGGGCCCAGGAGAGCGCGTACTCGCCCAGGGCGCACCCGACTCCGCGCCCCCGCGCCTCGCCCGAGACCATGAAGCTCGCCGTCGCGACGTGTGAGCCCGGGCCGGGGCGGTTCGGCCCCATGTGTGCCGTCCCCAGCACCCGCGTGCCCTCGCAAGCGACGACCGTGTGACCTGGAGGAGCCATCACCCATACGTCCCTGGCCTCCTCGGACGAGCATGCTGGATCGTAGGCGAAGGTCTCGCCCGCGCCGACGACCTCCCGGAAGATCGGCCAGACGGACGGCCAGTCGGTCTCTACGTATTCACGAATCTGCATCGTGGCCATCGTAATTGAAGTCTCCGGTCGAAGCTACGAGCCCTTCTAAAACCTCTCGGGTAGCGACCATGAGGTTGGTACAAAGTGCCTTCACGAGCCAGAGCTCCGCCGCAACGACCGCGGAAACCCGCACATGCTCTGCGACGCCCGGGCCGCTCTTGGCCGAAACGTTACTTTGCCCTAAACTGGTTGAAGCTCGTATAGGGGACGTCAGCCCTGGGACTTATCTGGGGTTCAGGGGATATGGGGCGATTAATAACCGTCGCCGTGGTCTGCGGCATCGCGGCCGTAGCGCTGTTTCCGGGGCTCCCGGGGATTTTGGGTATAGGGCATCCATCCTCGTGGGAAGTACCGCTATGGCTTCGCAACGCGCAAACGGGCGCCGACACCTTTCAGAAGCTGGTCACCGCCCTGGCTATCCCTATCGGTGCTGGGTGAGCTTACTTCAGGTTCTTCAAAGAGCGCACCTATGTGAGCCGCCTCGAGCCCGCGGTCTCGGGCACGGTGGCCCGCAGGGACGGCAATATATATCTCCAGGTGGCGGCCACCGCCAAGAACATAGGGCAGACCAGGGTCGCTATAGATCAGTAGCTTACGGGCTTGATCGTCTGGAAGCGCGGGGTCGGTGCCGAAGTCTGGGACTCTCCACAGCCAGGAGGTGGTCGTGGAGGAGCATAATAAGGGTGAGCAGCAGACCGGTTCACCGGCGAGCACGCAGACCGATCGGCTGACGAAGATCAAGGAAGGTGTTGCCAGATGGTTGGCTTCAAAAGTGTAAACGTCGGGAAACTCAGCGAGGAGTCGGCCAAAGAGTGGGCCGATACTATCCGCTGGGCAAGGCGAGCGCAGCAGGAGAAGCAAGAGAAAGATCGTGCCGCTAGCCAGGATGAAGAGGAGAAGGACAGGTAGCGACACACGATCCCTCACCCGTAACAGAGAGCCTCAGGGGTGGCCCTGAGGCTCTTTTGTATGAGGCCACGAGCCTTCCTCCCGGTGAGTGTCTCCTCGGGCCTTCGGCCAGCCGCCTCGGCGATCGGTCCGGGTGCGTACGACGTTCTCGACCCACGCCGTTTCTCACTCTGGTTGTGAAGAACGCGGTCGCACTACTACTATCCGCCTCTGCCCATAGGACTCCGCCGGGCTTATACGGGTTCACGGCCGCCACACGGGCCGTCTGATCTGAATCGTCTCGCGGGTGTGGGCTGCCGCGCGTGAGCCGCATCCTGCTCTACCTCGGCTACTTCCTGTTCGGCATCGCCGTGGTCAATTGGTCGGTGGCCTCCCACGACATCTCGCAGGTTGACTTCTTCACCGGACAGGCGGCCCTCGGCGGCTTCAGCCTCTTCGGGAAACCCCTCATCTACGCGATCTTCGCCGTTACCCTGGCGCAGTCGGGGGCGAGGAGCTCACAGCGACGGGCCTCGTTGAGCGGACCCCCGAGACGCAACGGACCGGGGCGTCGGGACGCCCGCCGGCTATTCTTCGCTCGGAGGCTTGGCGATTCACGCAAAGGGTATGTACGCTGTTGCCTAAACTACCCGACGTGTCCGAACCGGTCCGTGGTCTCGATGTGGCCGCAAACAGAGCAGAGAGGAGCGTTCGATGGGAGACAACGTAGGGGCGTTGAGCAACGAGCAACTGACCCGGCTCGCGCAGTACTTCGACGAGAAGGTGACTTTCTCGCGGCATATCAAGAGCAAGGTCGAGGAGGTCGAGCCAGGGAAGGCCGTCTGCCACATAGACGTCGAGGACGTCCACCTCAACGGCAACGGGACCCTGCACGGCGGGGTCTACGCCTCGCTCATAGACAACGCCATGGGCCTCTCGGTGGCCGCGCTCGTCGGCTTGAGAACGGCGACGATCGGGCTCGACGTCCACTTCCTCGGCGCCGTGAGGGAGGGTAGGATCACCTGCTCCGCCGAGGTTGTCCACAGGACGCGCCGTATCGCCACCGTTGAGGCCAAGGTTCACAACGGCGAGGATAACCTCGTGGCGCTCGGCACGGGCACCTTCCGCATCTTCGAGAAGCAGGGCGACCCGATAGTTTGATCTTGCGAGTGGTGCTTTAGCCACCTGGTACCTGTAGCCCTAAAGCGGGGTTGGCAGGTATCATTTCGGGTACGTGGGAAAGGGACCGCCGCGCGGCGGTCGACGAGGAGGAGATATGTTCCGCACGGAGAAGCCCTGGCTCAAGGTCTACGAGAGCGCGAACGTCGAGCCGGAGACGCAGATCTTCGATGGCTCACTCTACGATCTGTTCAGGCACGCGGTCGAGCAGCACCGTGGGAAGAGTGCGCTGACCTTCTACGGCACGACCTTCGAGTTCGAGCGGCTGCAGGCGCTCGTAGAGAAGATGGCGGCCTCGCTCGCTGCGGACGGAGTCGAGAAGGGGGATCGGGTCGCCATCATGCTCCCGAACTGCCCGCAGTATGTGATCTCCTTCCTCGCGACCGTGCGGCTAGGTGCGATCGTCACCCAGATCAACCCCATGTACGTCGAGCGCGAGATAGAGCACATCCTGAGTGACTCCGGCGCACAGACCATCGTGGTCTACGCCGACGTCTACGAGCGGGTGAAGGCCGTGTTGCCCGGTACGAACCTGAGGACCGTCGTCGTAGTGGACTTCGAGGGCGAGCCGCAGGGACTGGAGCCGGGGCACCGCTCTTTCGGCGATTTCCTCTCGGCTGATGCTGACCCCGCACCCGACGTGGGGATAGACCCGCCCGAGGACGTGGCGGCCCTGCAGTACACGGGTGGCACGACGGGGGTCTCGAAGGGCGCGATGCTCACCCACCGCAACCTCGTCGCCAACGTCCAGCAGACCATCGACGTTTTCGTCCGCAACCCTGACCAGTTCGCGGGACGCAAGATCGTCGGCGCTCTGCCCTTCTTCCACATCTACGGCCTGACCTGCGTGATGCTCTTCGGCCTCAAGCTCGGCCTCGAGCAGGTACTGCTCCCGCGCTTCGACGTGCAGGAGGCGCTGGCCGTCTTCGAGAACGACCGGCCGACGATGTTCTCGGGCGTTCCTACTATGTACATGGCGCTGCTGGCGAGCGGCGCCAACCTGCGCAAGCACCACCTGCACGACGTATTGATCTTCAACTCCGGTGGCTCGGCCCTCCCCGTGAACTTGAAGCGCTCCTTCGAGGAGAAGGTGGGCAAGCCCCTCTTCGAGGGTTACGGGCTCTCCGAGGCCTCTCCCGTGACGCACAACAACCCGCCTTTCCTGGGTCAGGGACGCGAGGGCAGCATCGGTATTCCTATCCCCTCGACGGACGCCAGGATCGTGGACGTGGAGACGGGGGAGCAAGAGATGCCCATCGGCGAGTCGGGCGAGCTCATCATCAGGGGCCCGCAAGTCATGAAGGGCTACCTCAACATGCCTGACGAGACGGCCGCGACTCTCAGAGACGGCTGGCTCTACACCGGCGACGTCGCGAAGATGGACGAGGACGGCTACTTCTACATCGTTGACAGGAAGAAGGACATGATCGTGGCCTCGGGCTACAACATCTACCCGCGCGAGATCGAAGAGGTCCTCTTCGAGCACCCTGACGTGGCCGAGGCCGTCGCCATCGGCGTACCCGACGAGTACCGCGGCGAGACGGTCAAGGCCTTTGTCGTGAAGAGGCCCGGCGCCCGCACGACGGAGGAGGAGGTCCTTTCCTTCTGCAAGGAGCGCCTCGCGGCCTACAAGAGCCCGAAGTCCGTCGAGTTCCGCAATGAGCTGCCCAAGAGCACCGTGGGCAAGCTCCTCCGCCGCGTCCTCGCCGACGAGGAGAGGGCGAAGACCACGACGGCGCAACCGCCCCAGGGTTAGGAGGAGAGTACTTTGAACGCCCTTGACCTCTTCAGGCTCGACGGGAAGGCCGCCGTCGTAACGGGCGGCGGCAGAGGCCTCGGCCGCTACATGGCCGAGGCGCTCTCCGACGCAGGGGCCGGCGTAGTGCTCTGCTCGCGCAAGAGAGAACCCCTCGAAGAGGTACAGAAGGAGATAGAGGCAGGAGGCGGCAAGGCGCTCGCCGTCGAGTGCGACGTCACCAACCCCGAGGACGTGCAGAAGGTCGTCGCGGCGGCCGAAGACACTTTCGGGAGCCTCGATATCGTCGTCAACAACAGCGGGGCGACGTGGGGGGCACCCCCTTCGGAGATGCCCCTGGAGCGCTTCGATCAGGTACTCAGGGTCAACGTGAGGGGAACCTTCCTCATGTCCCAGGCGGCGGGGAGGCGCATGATCGAACGCGGATCTGGCGGTACGATCATCAACATATCGAGCGTCGCAGGCCTGGTCGGCGGGCATCCCGACTACATGCAGACCGTCGGCTACAATTCATCCAAGGGCGCTATCATCTCGATGACGCGCGACCTCGCAACCTCGTGGGCCCCGCACGGCATCACCGTGAACGCCATAGCCCCAGGCTGGTTCCCTACCCGCATGAGCGGAGGCCTTATAGAGAAGTTCGAGAGCAGAATGCTCGAAGGTATCCCGCTCCACCGCTTCGGAAACCCCGAGGACCTCAAAGGGGTCGTGATCTTCCTGGCCTCGCCCGCAGCCGCCTACATTACGGGCCAGACGGTCGTCGTCGACGGAGGTGCGACGGCCTGGTAGATGACGCCTCTAGGCGGCACCCTGTATGACTCTGAGGATGCGCAGGATAACGTAGGCGATGATAAGGACGACTATCACTATGGCCGCGTACTTGATGAAGACGGCGGCGGTAAAGGCGCCGTCGCCTCCCCGCCGCGAGCCAGCCTCGCGTTCCATCATCTCCCTGCGGGCGTCCTCGTAACCCTCATCGTAGTCTCTTCTCCTGCCCATATATTCGTCCTCCCGGAGAGGTTCTGTGAGACCCTATTATAGTCACCGCCAGACTCGAGCCTCCACGGGCTTGACACCGGCGCGTTTGGCGTAGAATAAGACGCTTCTACAAAGCCACAGGCCAGGGATCGTGATTCATGCCTGACGTAACTATCATAGGAGCCGGGCTCGCCGGCAGCGAAGCAGCCTGGCAGGCCGCGGAGCTCGGCTGCACGGTGGCGCTGTGGGAGATGCGCCCCGTGAAGGAGACGCCGGCCCACCGCACGGAGCACTTCGCCGAGCTGGTCTGCTCGAACTCGCTCGGTAACAGGTCTCTGGAGACGGCTTCGGGGTTGCTCAAAGAGGAGCTCAGGCGGCTCGGGTCGGTGATCCTGCGCTGCGCCGACGTCAACTCGGTCCCCGCCGGCGGCGCCCTCGGGGTGGCCCGCGAGGACTTCCCGCGCGCCGTCACCGAAGCCGTGCACTCCCACCCGAACATAGAGGTAATCCGCAAAGAGGTCACCGACATCCCCGAAAGCCCGACGGTCGTTGCGACGGGCCCCCTGACCTCTGACGCGCTGGCCGAGAAGATAGAGGCCCTCTCGGGGGAGAGGCTCTACTTCTACGACGCGGCCTCCCCGATCATCCACCGCGACTCCCTCGACGAAGGGAGGATCTACCGCGCCTCCCGCTACGACAAGGGCGAGGCTGCCTATCTTAATTGCGCGATGACGGAAGAGCAGTACTACTCTTTCGTCGATGACCTCGCCACCGCAGAACTCTCTCCCATAAAGGACTTCGAGGAGGACCTGTACTTCGAGGGGTGCCTCCCCGTCGAGACGATAGCCCGCCGTGGCAGGGACACTCTACGCTTTGGCCCGATGAAGCCCGTCGGCCTCCCCGACCCGCGCACGGGTGAGATCCCCTACGCCGTAGTACAGCTACGTCAGGACGACGCAGAAGGCCACCTCTACAACATCGTCGGCTTCCAGACGCGCCTGAAGTGGGGCGAACAGAGGCGCGTCTTCCGTACTATCCCCGGCCTCGAGAACGCCGACTTCGCCCGCATGGGGGTCATGCACCGCAACACGTATCTGCCCTCGAATCAGATGCTCGAAGCCACGATGCGGATAAGGAGCGGCGAGCCTCTGTTCTTCGCCGGCCAGCTGACCGGCGTCGAGGGCTACGTCGAGAGCACCGCGATGGGCCACATCGCCGGCACCAACGTAGCCAGGCTCGCGCGCGGCGAGGAGCCCATAACCATGCCACGCGGCACGATGATGGGTGCTCTGGCCCACTACATCACGACCAAGGAGGGAACGCTCCAGCCCATAAACTCCAACTGGGGCCTCGTCCCCTCCGTCCCGAAAAAGGAGAACGGTCGTCGGCTCTCCAAGCCCGAACGCAGACAGCGGCAGGCGCAGACGGCGCTTTCGGTGCTCGATGAGTTCATGCAGGAGGGAGTGAAGACCGCCGTCTAGAGCGATCAGCAGAGTGTAGATCTCCGCTGATCGCTCTGATTGAGTTTCGTATGCTCAGACGGCCTTGCTCTCTTGCCGGGAAGCGGGAGAGACACCGGCAGGAAGTCCTTACCTCCAGACGGGAGAGATCGAACACCTTGCTGGCGCTGCCTACGACCTCGATCTCGTAGAGCGTCCCAGCATCGTCGCGGTGAAGCACCACGTTCTCGTTGAGATCCTCGCCCATGATCTCGCCGACTACGCCCGCTTCTCCGGTCCGCAGCTTGATGCTCAGGCTGTCCGTCTCGGGATAGTAACTAACCTTCATGCTTCTTCGCCCGGCAGCTTAGCTTGCTGCTTCCCGAGCTTTGGGATCGCTGGTGAATGCCAGATCTTCCAGAGAGATGCCGCTGAGGTCTAACCGAGAGAGGTCCACAATTTTGCTTGCGTTCGCGTCTATGTCGACCCCGACGGTATGCCTCCCTCGTCCACTACTACGTGTTCCGATATCTCTACGGCATCCGCGCCTGGCTTCTCCGAGAAATGAATGTAGAGTGAGTCCGTGCCTGGATAGTAATTGAGTTTCATCCGCTCCTTCTCCTCTGTTCGCGCGAGAGGTTTCTGTATGGACGAAGTATAGTCGCAGCGCCCCGATCCTACGCAAGGTCTGGGAGCGCCTGGCCCAAACCGTTGGAGGACCGGATCTCCGTCACGGGAAGCGAAACTCTGGACGTGCTGCTTCGTAAGTAAGGGTGGCCGGGCTCATATCATCCCCCTCCTTATTCGAGCCCGGCCTCTCGGCTCATGTTAACGTACCGTTAACCAGAATTTTCCATCTCCTTAACCACCACGCGGCGTCTGGCCTTTACCATCCGTTTCGAGGGAAGGAGGCAGATGTACTGGTACAACCCGACGACCAGGAGTACGGAGACGCGACCGGCGCCCCGGACCGACGAGGAGGCTCTGGCTCTCCTCGATGGCAGCCTCAATAGCGAATCCTTCGTGACGGAGTACGAGAGGCTGCGCGATTCCGGCATGGGCATCGAGCAGGCGCTCATCTTCACCGGCCACGAATTCCGCCTCAGGCACCTGGAGTTTCGCGCGGCCAGGTAGGCTCTCTACAGCTTCGCCGTTGCTTCGGTCTGGAGTGCCGAATCCAGGATGGTCTCGACTAGCTTCTCGAAGGGGATGCCCGCGGCCTCGGCGGCGAGGGGGAAGGTGGAGGTCTCGGTAAAGCCAGGGATGGTCTTCACGTCGAGGACCCAGGTGGTGCCGCGCTCGAAGATCGTGTCCACACGGGCGAAACCCGAGCAGCCCAGAGTCTCGTAGACGGTGAGCGCCGTCTCCTCGACGCTCGCCGCCGCCTCGGGCGGTATCTCGGCGGGGATGGCGAAGTCCGTTGCACCAGGGGTGTACTTCGCTTCGAAGTTGTAGGCGCCCCCGCGGGGCCTTATCTCGACGAGCCCGAGTGCTCTGGGTTCTTCGCCTGCGGGCTCGAGGATGGGGATGGAGATCTCCGTCCCTTCGACCCACTTCTCCAGCAGGATCTTGGCGTCGTAGCCTAAAGCCTCGTAGACGGCTTCGAGCAACTCCTCAGGGCCCTCTACCCTGGAGAGCCCGAAGCTCGAACCCTCTCGGGCCGGCTTGACGACGAGCGGGTAGCCGAGGTCCTCGGCGGCGACGTCGAGGGCGGCTGAGGCTCCCATCTCGTTCATAGCCCTTCTCAGGAAGGTGCGGAAGGGTGGGGTCGGTATGCCTGCGGCACGTAGGGCGCGTTTGGCATAGTCCTTGTCCATGCAGCGGATGGAAGAGAGCGGCCCGCTCCCCGTATAAGGGATGCCTAGAGTTTCGAGGAGCGCCTGCACCGTGCCGTCCTCGCCACCGGGACCGTGCAGGCAGACGAAGGCGGCCTCCGGCGCGAGCTCCATGAGCGCCCCCGTGGTCGAGTCCTCTATGTCGAGGGGATGTACCTCGTGGCCGAGGCGTTCGAGGGCGTGCTGGACGCGCCGTCCCGTCAGGAAGGAGACGTCGCGCTCCATCGAGTGCCCGCCGCGCAGGACCGCAACTCGCGCCACGCCTAGCCGTCCGCGCCGGAATTAAAGCTCGCTGAGCGGCTGCCTCGCAGCGAGCTTTCTCTTCTGTGCGAGCCGCGCTCCAGGTCGCTCCTCAGCTCCATGCGCTCCCGGATCACCTCGGAGAGGAGCTCTATACCGCGCCTGATCCTCTCAGGCTCGACGAACGAGAAGTTGAGCCGCATGTTGTTCTTGCCCGTCCCAGGGTTGCCCCCGTAGAAGCCCTCGCCTGGTACGTAGGCGACGTTCTTCGCTATCGCCCTCGGGAGCATCGCCGTCGCGTCCAGATACGAAGGAAGGGTGGCCCACACGAAGAGCCCGCCTTCGGGATGGGTCCAGTGGACCTCCTTGGGCATGAACTCGGCGAGGGCGTCGAGCATCGCGTCGCGGCGCTCCTTGTACATCGAGGTCAGGCGCCCGACGTAGGCCCGCCAGTCGGCGTTCTGGAAGTAGGAGGAGATCATCATCTGCGAGAGGTTAGAGGAGCAGAGGTCGGCGCCCTGCTTGCCGACGTTGATCTTGTGCAGTATCCCGGGTTGGGCGTGCACCCACCCTAGCCTGACGCCGGGGGCGAAGATCTTGGAGAACGTTCCGAGATATACGACCCTGTCGAGGTCGCCCTCCTCCTGCTCCAGCGCCGCGAGAGAGGGGAGGGGCTCACCCTCGAAGCGAAGCATCCCGTAGGGGTTGTCCTCGACGATGATCAGGTCGAACTCCCGCGCCATCTCAAGAAGCTCCCTGCGCCTCTCCGCGACCATCGTCACCCCTGCGGGGTTCTGGAAGTTGGGTACTGTATATATGAACTTGACGTGGAGCCCCCCTTTGCGGGCCTTCTTCAAGGTCTCGCGGGCGGCGACCGGAATTATTCCAGCCCTGTCCATCGGGACGTGGGCTATGCGCGGCCTGTACGCCGCGAACGCATTTAGAGCCCCCGCGTAGGTAGGCCCTTCACACAGAACGGCGTCGCCCTCGTCGAGGAAGACTTTGGCGATGAGGTCGAGTCCCTGCTGGGCGCCCGTTGTGACGAAGACGTCCTCCTGCCTCGCCGGCGTGCCCTCGGCGCCCATGACCTCGACTATGACGTCCTTTATGGATTCGAGGCCGGCGGTCGGCCCGTACTGGAGGGCCTGTGCGGCGTCGGGGGCGATGCCCTGTGAGATCTCGCGGAACGCCTCCTCGCCGAAGGCCCTCGTGTCTGGGAAGCCACCTGCGAGCGAGATGATACCCGGCCTCGAAAGCGTGGCCATGAGGTCGCGGGTCGCAGCGGACTTCATGCCCCTGACCCTGTTTGCGTAGAGGAAATCGAATCTGTCGAGGTCTACGAGCGGCAAGGGTTATCTCTCCCCCCTGGTGATGGTCTCAACGTTCCTCCAGCCGAGCCTCCCCGAGAGGACCTGCCAGAGCTCAGGCGGCATCTCGAAGCGGCTGGTGCTGCACGAGTGGCCGCGCACAGAGAGGACCCTCAGGTTGTCGTCGCCCGCCTCAAGAGCCGCTTCGGAGGCCACCGCCCCTATGACGTAGGCCTGCTCGACGGACTCGTCCTTCTCCGCCCCCATCCTCGCGACCAGCTCGGGCCCGACCACGGGCGCGAAGTAGTAGCCGGTCGTCATGGCGAAGAGCCCTGAAGGACGCAGCACGAGGTCGTACTCGAGACCCGAGTCCCCACATCTCACCCCTCTGAGCACGCTGCTGAAGGACTCTTCGCCCGCGTACCGTTCGAGCTGTTCCCTCAGGGAGCCCAGCTCTTCGAGCTCCTCGGGCGTCGGTTCTTCGAAGGCCGGGGCGTTTGAGATGAGGTCTTCCCAGACCTCTTGCGAGAAGAGGATCCGCAGCGAGCCAGCGTTGGCCGAGAGCCGCATCTGACCTCCCTGCGCCTCCAGCTTCTCGAGGCTCTCCACCCTCACCTCCCGCATAGTAGGCGACTGTATCATAAAGAATCACTCTTATGTAGACTCTTGGGCCATGAAAGCCATCTTCGTGACTACCAACGAGCACAAGCGCCGCGAGGTACAGCAGATCCTCGGCGTCGAGCTGGAGGGGGTGGATCTCGACCTGCCTGAGATACAGGCCATAGACCCTGCCGAAGTGGCTGCGGAGAAAGTCCGTGCTGCCCGCGAGGCGCTGGGCGAATCGGAGCTTCCCATTATCGTTGAGGACTCGGGGCTCATGGTAGATGCGTGGGACGGCTTTCCCGGGGCGCTCACCAAGTGGCTGATGCGAAGCGTCGGGAACGAAGGTCTGCTGAGGATGCTTGGAGCTGATGAGCACCGATCTGCGAGGGCCGTGTGCGTCGTCGCGCTCGCCGGGGCAGACGGGACCGTGCGTACCTTCAGGGGTGAGGTTCCGGGGACCGTGGCCCTTGAGGCGCGGGGCGAGGGCGGGTTCGGCTACGATCCCGTGTTCGTCCCGGAGGGGTCTTCGCTCACCTACGCCGAGATGGGCGAAGGTAAAAATGCCGACTCCCACAGGGCGAGGGCGTTCAGGGCGGTGCGGGAG
>CADDZK010000078.1 GCA_902812425.1 Actinomycetota bacterium | reverse complement strand
AAGGCATTCGGGCGAGAGCGCCGGTAGATCCGGTCTCTTCAGGCTCACGTCACGCCTCCAGAGGATCACGCGCGACCGGCAGCCTGGCCTGTGCGGACGAGGACTCCATACACGGGGATTCTAGGGGCGGGTGCTGGGTCTATGGCTAAATGGTGGAAACTTCTGGCTTAAATCTCGGTTAAACCCTCCAGATGGAGGGCCGCCGGTAGGATCGGGCTCCCTGTCGCAGCGTCCTCTATAATGGCTTCCAAGCGCGTGTGATGCAGAAACGACCGTCGGGGAGGTGTCGGGTGGCGGAGAGGGAGTTTCGGCTTCCGGGCTCTTCCTACGAGGAGCTCGTCAACATCATTGTGGCTTATGGGACCCGCGACGAGGCGGCGAGGGCCGGCGACGTGAGCAAGCTCGACTCGGTTCACCAGTCGAGCGTCAGCCGCAACAACGCCTTCCTCACGGAGATCGGGGTTCTGCAGGGAGAGAGCAAGAAGCTCATCACACGCCGCGGGCGCTCCCTGGCCATAGCGCTCGCGCGCAAGGACCGCGATGAGATACGGAGCAACTGGCGCGCGATAGTCGCCGCCAGCGAGTTCTTGCAGAACGTCGTCTCGGCCGTGAAGCTGCGCGAGGGGATGCTCTACCCGACCGTCCAGGCCTACATAGCGCACGCCGCGGGCCAGCCGCGCAACAAGCCGGTGATGAACGGCGCCGGCGCCATCGTCGAGATACTGAAGAGAGCGGGTATGCTCAAAGAGGAGGCCGGAGAGCTGGTCGCCACCTTCGACGAGCAACCGGAAGAGCCCGCCTCCGAGGACGGTTCGCCCGTGGAGGTCCCCGAGCCGGTCGAGTCCGTCGTCTCCGCGACCGTGGGTGAGGCCGCACCGGAAGACGCGCCTTCCGGAGCGCGACCTACGGTGAGCATCCACATCCAGGTGAGGTGCACGGCCGATGAGATCGAGGATCTGGCCCCGCGGCTGAAGACGTTGCTCAGGGAGCTCTCTACAGAGGACTAGCGCACAGCGAGAGGAGATCGGAGAGCTGTACGTCCCTCATCGCGCAGCTCTCTCCACGAATGCAGAACGTCGAGAACGGCGCGCAATTGGGGTAGAGCTCGACCCAGTTGGCTACCCTCTCCCTGACCGCAGCGGTCACGCGGCTGCATATCACGAGGTCGGGGGCGAGGCGATCTACCTCCCAGTCGAGGGTCCCGGAGTCGGCCTCGAACACCTCGACCTCGGGATACAGCTCCCTGATAACGATCGCGATGGTCTGGCGATACGAGGTGAGTTCGTTAGCAACGAGTATGCGCCTGACGTCCATACCACAATAGTGATCTCCGGGGCGAGTTCCGGCATCGTGAAAACTGTGGATCTTTTTCTAGCCTTATTGAGCTAGTTGGTCCCTGCCAGCTCCTCGGCCTTGTCCACGATGGAGAGTAGATCGGGGAGCTGGATCTCGGCGTACTCCATGCGCCTGCCCCCGATGCTCGCCACCGACCTCGCGGCGTGCTCGGGATAGAGCTCTACCCACACCCTTACCCTGCCTTTCAACATGTCCGTGGCCTTGCTGCAGATGACCATGTCCGGCGCGAGGCGACTTATGGAGGCATCGAGGGCGTTCGGCTCCACGGTCGTTATCTCAACCTCGGGGCGTAGCTGGCTGATGACCGCCGCTATGCCCTCGCGGTAAGCGCGCGGCTCGTTGGCCATCAAGACGCGAGGCTTGCCCTGGCGACGCCGCGAGGAGGCAGCGTGCGTAGCAGGCTCTTGGGAGCGGTTATCGGGCGGCTCTGACAAGGGATTCGTGTCTCCTCCGATGGCTTCGTGCTTCGAACCGATCTGTGCGGTTTTCGACACGAACGACTCTGATTTTAGCACGGTGCGCCTCACAAACCGTCGGGTTGCTGCTAACGTCGCCCGGAGCTCCTGCCGCATTCATCTAATGGATCTCGACCAGGCCGTGACGGGCTGCGAACACGAGCGCCTGCAGCCGGGAGTGGACGCCGAGCTTGTTGAGGATGTTCACCATGTGGGTGCGTTCGGTCTCTATGGTGATGTGCAGCTTCTCCGCGATGTCCTTGCTGTCGAGGCCTTCGGCGAGCGCCTGAAGCACCTCTCTCTCACGGGGGGTGAGCTTCTCTATGGCGATCCGCGCCTCGTACTCCTCCTGGCGCTTGCGGCTCACCATGCGCAGCATCTCGATAACCTCTGCGGGCGAGAGCAGGGCCTCCCCAGACTTCAGGCGCCGCACGGCGTCCACGATATCGCCTATGGCGGCGGACTTGTGGAGCACACCCGATGCGCCGGCCTCGACGGCCTGGGCGAACCTGGCTGGTTCCAAACTCGCGCTCAAGACCAGCGTCATCACACCGGGACGGGAAGATAGCTCCTCTATAAGCTCGAACCCGTCCCCATCGGGCAGAGCGAGGTCTATCACGGCGACGTCCACCGTCCCTTGCGACTTCCCTACGAACGCGCGCGCCTCGGCGAGCGTCCCTGCCTGGCCTGTCACGACGAACTCGTTCTCCCGCTCGAACATGAAGGCTAGCGCCTGACGGAACGAGGCGTGATCCTCGACGAGCAAGATCCGGGTCGAATCAGTGTGCGTGTGATTCTCTATGACAGCTCCTTCCCTGACGCCCGCCACGATGCCGCTGCACCATCTTACCCCAGCTCGAATGGGCTAGACGAGATCTGGGGCAAAATCGCGGCGCTACTCCTGGACCAGGCGGGAGAGAGATATCGTGAAGCGCACCCGGGTCCCCTCACCCGGCGCGCTCTGTACGGCGAGCTCCCCGCCGAGCTCGAGCGCCCGCTGGCTCATGGACTGCGTACCCATCCCCGTCCTGGCACTCTCTGAGTCGAACCCGCGTCCATCGTCGGATACTTCGACGTAGGCGAGCTCGCCGTCGATCCCGAGCTCTACCCTGACGTGCGCGGCCTCGGCGTGGCGGCGGACGTTCGTAAGCGCCTCCTGGACGAGGCGTGTCAGCTCCTGGCCCTTCTTATCGGGGAGCCTGCTCGGGAAATCGTCGTCTACTATGAGCTTGAGTTCGTACCTCCCGCGCGACATCCGCCGGTTGAGGTCAAGAAGGCTCTCGAGTGAGGAGGCGAGCGAGCGGTTCAGCGTCTCTTTGAGGCGCAGCTCGAAGATGGCGCCGCGCAGCCCCTCCACGGAGCGCCGGAGAGCCTCGGCCGTGTCCTCGAGGGCGGGGTTCTCGTCTTCGCCCGCGACGACCTGCATGACCTGTACCTCCTGCAGCGCGTAGACGATATCCTGGAGGGTGCCGTCGTGAAGCTCGCGGGCTATCCTGTTGCGCTCGGCCTCCCTGATCTCCTCCAGCGCGCGCTCGGCCCGCTTGCGCTCCGTCACGTCGTGGGCGACGATGCACATGACCCTTTTCTCACCGTAGGGTACGGCGCTCACGTTGACCTCGACGTCGGCCAGCGAGCCGTCCTTGCGACGGTACTGCCTCTCACCGAGGGATTGGCGTCCCTCCTCCATGATGCGCTCTATGTTGAGGTCCACGCTCTCCTGCTCGTGGGCGACGATGTCGTAGAGCGTCATCTCTTTCAGCTCCTCGGCCGTGTAGCCCAGAGAGCGGTGGAGGGCGTCGTTGGCCTCTAGCACGCGCCTGGTGTTCACGTCCACGAGGAAGATGTTTTCCGCCGCCTGCTCGACCACCGTGCGGTAGAGCGCCTCGCTCTGCCTCAGGGCCTCCTCCTGGCGCTTGCGTTCCGTTACGTCCATGAGGATGCCCTGCCAGAACAGGGGTGCGCCCTCAGAGTCCCTTACCAGCACGGCCTCCTCGCGCACCCACAGCACCCGCCCGTCGCGCGCGATCCTGCGGTACTCCACGCTGTATGGATCGCCGGTCTCGTCCGTGCGCTCGTCCTCGGCGAGCACCCACTCGCGGTCTTCAGGATGGATGGTCCGCGAGCGCAGGGATGGATCCGCGAGATATTCTTCCGGCGAGTAGCCGAGCACGCCCTCGATCTGCGGGCTTACGTAGGCGAGGGCGGCGCCCTCGATATCCTGCATGTAGGTGACGGCGGGGAGCTGCTCGACCAGCGTGCGGTAGCGGGCTTCGGCCCGTTTGCGCTCGGTTATGTCGCGCAGGACGGCACAGATGACCTCCATCCCACCATACTGGATCACGCTCACCCCGACCTCTACCTCGACTATCGAACCGTCCTTGCGCAGATACCTCCTCTCCCCGGCAAAACGGCTCCTCTCCGCCAACGTCCTCTCCACGTTCATATCGACGTCTTCTTGCGGGTGGGCCGTGATGTCGTAGAGTTCCATCCCCCTTAGCTCGGCGGCCGAGTAGCCTAGCATGTCGCGCAGGGCCGGGTTGGTCTCGAGGATGCGCTTGCTTCTCGCGTCGAGCAGATAGATGCCTTCGGCCGACTGTTCGACTACCGCCCTGTAACGTTCCTCGCTCATTACCAGAGCCTCTTCGGCCCTCTTGCGCTCCGTTATGTCGGTGGAGATGCCGCAGATCGCGTAGGTGGTGCCGTTCTGATCCCTCAGCGGCACCTTGACCGAGAAGTAGGTGTGCGTCCCGTCTTCTTGGGGCACCACCTCCTCCGCCTCCAGAGGGACCCCGGACCGGAAGACGCCCTCGTCGTTGGCCCTGAGCACGTCGGCCGCCTCTTTCGTAAAGAGATCGTGATCCGTCTTGCCGAGTACCTGATCCCCGCTCACGCGGAATATCTCCTCGAAGCGGTGGTTGATGAGCGAGTATCGTCCTTCTTCGTCCTTGACGTAGACGACGGCCGTGGTGTTGTCCAGGATGGCCTGAAGGCGCGCCTCGCTCTCCTTGAGGGCCTCTTCGGTCCGCCTGCGCTCCGTGACGTCGCGGCTGTTGACGACGACGCCCTTTATGATCGGGTCGTGCAGCAGGTTCTCGCCGATGGCCTCCAGATGGCGCCAGGCACCCTTCCTGTCGCGCACCCTGTACTCCACGGGGGGGAATGGACCGGGCCTGGACAGGTTCTCCGAGAATACCTCAAGGATCTTCGCGCGGTCGTCGGGGTGGATCTGGTCGAAGGCGTTGATCCCGACCCTCTCTTGTGCACTGTAGCCGAGCACGCGCTCGACGGCGGGGCTCTCATAGAGGATGGTGCCTTCTGCGTCGAGCACCAGGATGATGTCGGAGGCGTTCTGCACCAGGGCGCGGAAGCGCTCCTCGCTCTCGCGTACGGCGTCTTCCATCCGCTTGCGCTCGGTCAGGTCTATGACGGAGGTCACCCTGATGCGCCGCCCGGAATACGGCAGATGCCTCGGCCTTATCTCTAGGGGGAAGACGGTGCCGTCCTTCTTGAGCCCCCGTGACTCGTAAGGTCTCGTGTCCTCCTCGAAGATGCGCCGTCTCACCATCTCCCTGTTCTCGGGCAGCGTGAGCTCGGTGGCGTCCTTCCCGATCAACTCATCGAGCTCGTAGCCGAACATCTCGGTCAGGCTGCGGTTGGCGTCGATGATCTTGCCGTTCTCGATCAGGATGAGCCCCTCTACGACCTCCTCGGCGAGCACCTTGAAGCGCTCCTCGCTCTGCCTGAGCTCCTCCTGGGTATGCTTCTGTTCTGTGATATCGTACTGTACGCCGAGCCAGTACAGGGGATTGCCCTCCTCGTCCCTGAGGAGCGTCGCCTCGTCTCGTACCCAAACCACCCTCCCGTCGCGGGCGATCTGGCGGTACTCCACCTTGAAGGGTTCGCCTGTCTCGTCGGTCCGACGTTCCTCTGCCAGAACCCGCTCCCGGTCGTCGGGATGCAGCACCTTTAGCCAGTGCTCCTCGTCGAGCGTCTCCCTATCCGGCGGATAACCGAGCATGGCCTCGTACTGCGGGCTCATATACGTGATCGCTTTCGGGTTCTCCGACTCGATGGGCTCCTGCACGTAAGTTACGGCCGGTATCTGCTCCACGAGCGTCCTGTAACGCGCCTCGGTCTCCCTGATCTTCCTCTCCGCCTCCCTGCGCCTGGAGGCGTCACGGATCAGGGCGAGCATCAGCGGGCGTTCCTCCGCCTCGAACACGCCGACGCGAACCTCGACGGGGAAGGTGGAGCCGTCCTTCCTTCTGTGGATCCCTTCGAGCGTGCGCGGTGGACCCGAGGTGATCTGCTCCCACAACTTCTGGAGCGACCCCTGCTCATAGCTCTTCTCGACATCGGCGACGGACATCGAGAGGAGTTCCTCCCTCGTATATCCGAGGCTCTCGCACGCCTGGCGGTTCACGTCGACGAAGTTGCCGTCGAGGTCGTGCACGAAGATGGCGTCGGCGGCCTGCTCTACGAGGCGCCTGAAGCGATCCTCGCTCCGCCCCAGCGCCTCCTCGGCCCTCTCGCGCTCCCTCCTGACCTCCGCCTCCCTGAGCTCGCGCTCGATGGCGGGGCACAGCCTGCTCATGTTCTCTTTGGTGAGGTAGTCATCGGCCCCGGCCTTCATGATCCCCACGGCGGCGTCCTCGCCTATCTTGCCGGAGACGACGATGAAGGGTACGTCGCTCCCGAGCCCCCGCAGGAGCTCGAGTGCCTCGGGGGCCCTGAAGCGGGGCATGTAGTAGTCGGAGATGACGATCTGGAAGGGCTCGCCCCGCTCGTCCGCCGCACGCAGCGCCCTCTCCATATCTTCCGGGGTGTACACCCTCTCGGAGAGGGGCTCATATCCGCCGCGTCTGAGCTCCCGCAGGAGGAGCATCGCGTCGTTCTCGGAGTCCTCTACCAGCAGCACGCGCAGGGTCTCTACCACGGGTGCTTCCGCTCCCTTTAAGCTGGGCTCACGCAAGTTCGGCCTTCTTCGCTGTTACCGCGCGGTCCCCAAGGTCCCTGCCGCCGAGGGTGAAGTAGAAGGTGGCACCCTCGGCGACCCTTCCCTCCGCCCAGACCCTGCCGCCGTGCCTGTGGACGATGCGGGCGACCGTCGCAAGTCCTATACCCGTCCCCTCGAACTCATCCTGTGCGTGCAGCCTCTGGAAGGCGCCGAAGAGCTTCTCCGCGTAAGCCTGGTCGAAGCCGGCCCCGTTGTCTCGCACGTAGTAAACGGGGGCGAGGAAACCGGGGCCGGGGGCCCTGTCGGCGCCGAACTCTATGCGCGCCTCCGGCTCCCTGGCGGTGAACTTCCACGCGTTGCCGAGCAAATTCTCGAGCGCCACCTTGAGCAGGCTTACGTCACCCCAGGCCGTGATGTGCTCCCCAGCCACGAACTCCACATCCCGCCCGGGCTCGGACGCCCTGAGCTCCTCGATGATCCCCTCGGCCAGGCTGCTCAGGTCCACGGGCTCCCTGCGCAGGGGCCTGCGCCCCACCCTGGAGAGGTCGAGGAGGTCGTCTATGAGCGTGGCCATGTGCCTGCTCGCCGCCCTTACGCGTCCGAGGTAGTCTTGCCCGTCTTCGTCGAGCACGTCCTCGTAGTCCTCCTGCAATATCTGGGAGAACCCGTCTATGGTCCTTAAAGGGGCCCTCAGGTCGTGGGAGACTGAATAAGAGAAGGCCTCGAGCTCCCTGTTGGTCCCTTCCAGCTCCCTGTTTGCGTCCTCCAGGTCCTCGCTCGCCCGCTCCGCTCGTATGCGGCTGCGCACGAGCAGCCAGGAGATGCCGAAGAGCAGGACGCTGACCCCTATCCCGCTGCCGAGTACGAAGGCCGGCAAGTTGCTCTCGGCCCCCTTCTTGAACCCAGGCAACGTGGCGAAGTACATGCTCCACTCGCGCCCGGCCACCCCGATGCGGCTCTCTTCGGAGAAGAGTGGGTCGTAGCCCTTCTCTCCCGCGCGCTGAACCCCGTCTTCATCGTAGAGGAGCGAGCTCGACTCCACGTCGGCGCCGTCGTAGACCTCGAAGTCTATGGCCGGGTCGAAGCCGCTCCCGAAGACGTCGTCGAGCAGCCCGTCCCGCCTGAAGTACCCGACGATGAACCCCCTGAGAGCCTGCCGCCGCCCGGCGACAGTCCCAGGGGACTCCCCCTCGGCGTAGACAGGAAGGTAAACGGCGAAGCCGGGCCTGAGGGCGAGGTCGGCGGTAGAGCCAGGGGTTGGTTCCGAAAGCACGTAGACCATCTTCGTGGCCTGCGGCGAGCCGGTGTCGCGCGCCCTGTCCATGGCGGCCTTGTGGGCAGGGTCGGTGTAGGCGTCCTCGTCGAGCATGCTGAGGTTGGCCTTGCCCGAGGGGGCGACGAGCGTCAGGGGGAAGTAGGCTGACCGCTCCCCGCCGGGGTTCAGGTCGGGCCGCATCTCGGGCAGACCCTCTTTCCTCGCCTCCTCCTGGAAAGCCTCCCTCTCTTCGGGCTTCACGTACTCGGCGAAGCCAAGCGCCTGAAGTCCCCCGAGCCGGCTCTTCGTCTCTATGCCCCGCACGTAGCTCTCCCACTCTCCGCGCTCGACCGACTTGCTCGCGAGGAATAGTCCGCGGGCGCCGAAGAGCGCGTCGATGTAGGCGTCCGTCCGCCTGTCCACGGCGGCCCGCGTAGCCTGAACGGTCTCGTCGAAGCGAACCTGGTTCTGCGCCTCGACCGTCTGGCGCAGGTAGTACCACGCGAGCCCGGTGAGGAGGAGCGAGATCAGGAGTACCCCGTAAGCAGCGCCTGCACGGCGCAGGTGGCGCAACAGCCGGCCGAGCGCCGACCGCAAAACGCGCAGGTAAGCGCCGAATTCGCCTATGAGAGACCCCCGCCCACAGAGAACGCGCAGTGAGAGGCTACGAGCGCATCTGTCCCCGATAAGATTGCGCTCACCGCTCCACGAACCTTTCCATTTGACGAATGATGGCCGGACGATCCGTACGGGACGCGTCGTATAGAGGAATGTTACCCGGCGTACAGGTAGCCCGCAAGATTTCTTCTAACGGTCGAGGAATCCACGGAAGGTCTGTTATCGCGGGAGCCTGCGTCGCCAGCGTCCGACACCGAGCATCCCCCTGAAAGCGTCGGCGAGCTCTTCGCGGGCGGCGGGGAGGTCGGTCTGTAGCCACGACTCGAGCTCGCGGCCCACGCGCTCGTGCTCCCGCTCGAAATCAGGGTCCTCGTAGTAGAGCGGCAGGGAGGCGAGCTCCCGCTGGAGGGCGCGGAGGGTGACGGTGAGGGCCTCAAGCCGCGAGAAGGTCTCGCGGTCGAGCCAGATCTCACGCCTTACGTAGTACCGCTCGAAGTCGTCCAGGATCCTGCCTATCCTCTTGGCCGGCGCCCCATCGAAGGGTCCGCTCCCGAAGACGTACTCGCGCGCCGCCAGTAGTTCCTCGGTTAACTCGGCTAACGAGTCCTGGATGCGCTCGACGGTCTCGACCCTGCGGCCGTAACTCACCTCGTGCTCGGTGCGTTTTCTGGCGAAGAAGTACCCGACGAGTCCTCCCACGCCGGTGAAGGCAACGTAAGAGAGCAGACCCCACAGCAGGTCCACGAAAGACCCCATCGCGGCTCAAGACCCGTCCCCGGAAGGGCTCCGCCGCGGTGGGTGAACGACGTAGAGGACCCTCCCCTGTATCCTTACCTCCTCGGCAGGGACCAGGATCTCCTCGTGCTCCCCGTTCTCGGGCCTGAGCCGCACCATCTCTCCCTCACGGTAGAGCCGCTTGACCGTTACCTCGTCACCACCCCCGAGCAAAGCGACGACCACGGCTCCGTCCGCCGGCGCCTCGTCCTCCTCGACGACCAGGAGGTCCCCATCCTCTATCCTCGCCCCGACCATGCTCTGCCCGACGACCCGCAGAAGATAACTCCGCCTCCCCGAACGCCCCGAGAGCAACTCCGCCGCCAGCGAGTAGGCCTCGTCCCCGAAAGCGACAGCCTCGAGGCCGCGACCTGCGGCGATCCTGCCTAGCAAGGCCATATTCCCCGCCGCCTCCCAGCCCTTCCCCGTTAGCCTGAGCGTCCTCGCACCCCTCCCCACATGGTCCACGTATCCTTCTTCCTCCAGCCTGAGGAGGTGGTGGTGTACCGTCTGTGAACTCCTCAACCCCACCTCCAGCCCGATCTCGCGCACGCTCGGCGGAGGTCCCTCCGTCCTCGCCCGCAACGCCAGGTAGCGCAGAATCCCCAACCGCCTCGGATGCAACGCCTCTCCCATCAACCAGACACCCTAGCGCAAGAATACGCCTGCGTCAAACAAATGTTTGGTACGGTTGAAAACTAGTCTACTTCGGCCCTCACGCCGAGGTCGATACCGGGGCGAAGCTCTTTGAGGTGAATTATGTAGCTCTCCCTGACGCGCATACCGGCCCTTCCGTAGAGTCTCGGGGCGCCTGTGATGCTCTCGGCGTCCACGCTGAGGCTGACCCTGTGGACGCCGCGGTGGTAATACTCGCCTAAGGCGTGGCGAAGGAGGGCGAGTCCGAGCCCGCGCTTGCGCCACGGGCGCCGTACCCCGACTACGTCCACCCAGCCCTCGCCTGCGAGTGTCTTGCAGAGGGTGAGGCCCGCTATCTCGTCACCGTCCGTCGCCAGGAACCACAGGGAAGGGTCGAAGCTCTCCTTCTGTGTCATCCCGACGAAGCGTTCGAACGTGCCGCGCGGCCGTCCCCACGTATCTCGGAAGGCGTCCTCGACGGCCTGATAGACTGCACGCTCATCCTGGCCGGGGACGAAGGTGCGGACGGAGATTCCGGGGGGCCAGTGTGGTGGCGGCGGAGCCTCGTCGAGGTCCGTCTCCATCACGTACACCCCGCGCACGGGCGTGTAGCCCGAGCTTTCAAGGAGTCGTCGCGCTCCTTCGTTGGCCGCGTTTATGTAATGCTGCACTACGACGCGCGCGTTCTCTGGGGCGCGCGGCATATGGTCGCGCGTCCAGCGCTCGCCCCAGTCGACGAGGAACGATCCTATGCCTAGCTCCCTGTAGTCGGGGTGGACGTAGCCGTAGACAGAGACCGTCACGAAGGAGCGATTGAGCACGTCGGCGTAGCCGGAGATAGTACCGTCTGGTGCTGCCACGACCACGGCCTCCTCCGCGAGGTTCAGGTCGTACCAGTCGTCGATTATCTCCTCCACGCTCGCGTCAGTCTCGCCGGTGTCGGCGAGCTGGCAGGCGGAGATCAAGGCCGCCACCGCCCCGGCGTCCTCGTGCGTGGGCACCCTCGTCTCGTAGCCTTCCGGCAAGTGTGCCATGGGACAAACTTAGCACAGCAAAGGGGCTCCCCGATATCGGGGAGCCCCTCGTTCTGCGCAAAGCATACGCTCTACTGCGTGGCCGGCACCTTCGCCCTGAAGGTGAGACCTTCCTCGGCGCGGTCGACGACTATAGTGTCGCCGGGGCCGAACTCGCCGCCTATGATGCGGCTGGAGAGGGGGTTCTCGACGTGGCGCCTGATGGCCCGCGCCAGCGGCCTTCCGCCGAACTTCGGGTCATAGCCCTCCTCGGCGAGGAACTCCTTCGCGGCGTCCGTCACCTCGACGGCGACACGCTGGCTCTCCAGGTGCTTGTTCAGGCGGGAGAGCATGATGTCGACGATCTTCAGCACGTCCTCCTTCGTGAGGGGCTGGAAGACGATGATCTCATCTACCCTGTTGAGGAACTCGGGCCTGAAGGCGCGCTCCAGAGCCTCGCGCGCACGCCGCTCGGTCTCGCGGAAGTCCACACCGTCGCCCGAAGTGAAGCCGAACTGCCTCGTCGAGACGAGGTGCTGGCTTCCCACGTTCGAGGTCATGATGACGACCGTGTTCTCGAAGTTAACCGTGCGGCCCTTGGCGTCCGTCAGGCGCCCGTCGTCGAGGACCTGCAACAGCGTGTTGAAGACGTCGGGGTGGGCCTTCTCGATCTCGTCGAAGAGGACGACCGAGTACGGCCTACGACGTACCTGCTCCGTGAGCTGTCCTGCTTCCTCGTAGCCGACGTAGCCCGGAGGGGCGCCGACGAGCCGGGAGACGGTGTGGGCCTCCTGGAACTCGGACATGTCTATACGGATCATGGCGTCCTCCTCGCCGAAGAGATACTCGGCGAGCGTACGCGCGAGCTCGGTCTTCCCGACGCCCGTGGGGCCGAGGAAGATAAAGCTGCCGACGGGGCGCTTCGGGTCCTTTATGCCTGCCCTCGCACGCCTGATGGCCTCGGCCACGGCCTTGACCGCCTGATCCTGGCCGACCACCCGCTCGTGCAGCACGGACTCGAGGTTGAGGAGCCTTTCTGCCTCTTCCTGGACGATGTTCGTCGCAGGAACGCCGGTCCACTCCTCGAGGATGCGGGCGATATCCTCGCGCGTCACCTCGGGGGCGTTGGTCTCGCGGCGCCCGACCCAGCCTTCCTGCTGCTCGCGCAGCTCGGCCTTGAGCTGCTCGATGCGCTGCTTGAAACCTGCGGCCGTCTCGTAGTCCTCGGCCCGCACGGCGTCTTCCTTCTCGCGTTCGAGGCCTGCTATCTCCTCCTCTATGCGCTTCACGTCGACGGGCGGCACCGTCGAGCGGAGCCGCACCTCGGCAGCGGCCTCGTCGAGGAGGTCTATGGCCTTGTCTGGCAGGAAGCGGTCCGTTATGTAGCGGTCACCGAGCTGGGCGGCGGCGATGATAGCCTCCTCCGTTATCTGCACCCTGTGGTGCGCCTCGTAGCGGTCCCTGAGGCCAAAGAGGATCGCGACCGTCTCGTCCACCGTAGGCTCGTCGACGAGCACGGGCTGGAAGCGCCGCTCGAGCGCCGGGTCCTTCTCAACGTGCTTGCGGTACTCGTCGAGCGTCGTCGCCCCGACGACCTGAAGCTCGCCGCGCGCGAGCGCGGGCTTGAGCATGTTCGAGGCGTTTACCGCGCCCTCGGCGCCGCCTGCCCCGACGATGGTGTGCAGCTCGTCGATGAACAGGATGATGTTCTTCTCCTCCTGCTGGAGCTCCTTGAGCATCTGCTGCATCCGCTCCTCGAAGTCCCCGCGGAAGCGGGTGCCCGCGACGAGCCCGCCGACGTCGAGCGCGAGGACGCGCTTGCCCTTGAGCGACTCGGGGATGTCCTCCGAGACGATGCGCTGGGCGAGCCCCTCGGCCACCGCCGTCTTGCCTACGCCGGCCTCTCCGATCAGTACGGGGTTGTTCTTCGTGCGCCGGGAGAGGATGCGGACGACGCGTGAGATCTCCTCAGCCCTTCCTATGACAGGGTCGAGCTCGCCGTCGCGCGCCATCTGCGTGAGGTCGCGGCTGACCTGATCTAGGGTCGGAGTCCGGCTCGGCGGACCCTGCTGTCCGCCTTCGGCACCGGGTCCACCCGCAGCGGCCCCGAGCATCCCCTCGCCCAC
>CADDZK010000077.1 GCA_902812425.1 Actinomycetota bacterium | reverse complement strand
GGAGAGCACAGGGTGTGTGTGGCGTCTGTCGAGCGGGTGACCGGTTTGAGGGACACTGTACCTGTCGGGGCTGTCATGCCGCTCTCGCGGGGGTCTGCGGGGAAGATACTCCTTGCCTTTGCGCCGGGCGGCGTCGATGAGAGGCCTGATGCGGCGGAGCTGCGTGGGATCCGGGTTCGGGGTTGGGCCGAGAGCGTGGCCGAAAGGGAGGCGGGGGTCGCGAGCGTCAGCGCCCCCGTCTGCGGGGAGGACGGGAGGCTCAGGGCTGCTGTGAGCGTGAGCGGCCCGATCTCACGCCTCGGAGAGAGCCCGGGCCAGAGGCTGTCGCAACTGGTCGTAGATGCGGCGCGGGAGATAGAGAGAGCCCCTGACTCGTAGCTGTTCAGGGTGGGAAGCCGGCGGCTATGCCAGGCAGCGTTCGTAGAGCTTCTCCAGGGTCGGTTCTTTCGAGGTGTCGAGGGTGGCCTTCTCGAAGGTGATGGTGGAGCTCCGGCCTTCGAGTTCGAGGGTGGCGATCTGGTTGTCGAAGAAGGCTGCGTCGTGGGTCAGGCGCCAGGAGAGGGGTTCTTCCGGTACGCCGGCGAGCCGGGCGAGGAGGCGGGCGGCGAGGGCCGCGGGTTTCGTCCAGGCGTGGCTCTGGAGGCGCGACTTCCTGCTAGGGAGGGCGTTGCGCAATGGGGAGCAGACGGCCTGGTAGAGGCGGCTCTTCGTGCCCTCGGCGAACGTAGCTTCGGCGAGGTAGCCGTGATGGACGTCGCCGGAGAGGATCAGGACGGTGGAGGGTGGATTCTCTCCGCCGGCTACGCGTTGGATCAGGTCTACCATCGCGGAGAAGGAGTCGTGGAAGGAGGCCCAGTGGTCGAGATCCTGGGAGCGGCGGAGTCCTTCTGCCCAGCGCGCGGCGCGTGTGCCCCAGGCGCCCGAGCATAGCCTCTCATCCCAGCTCTGGAGGTAGTGCATACCAGGGCCGAGGAGCAGGGGGAGGGAGGTGCCCAGGAGGAGGTGGTCGAAGCCGCCGGTGGCTCTATCTTCGATCCAGGCCCACTCGTCGGCGTCGACCATCGAGCGGCGGTCCTCTTCCAGTACCCTGCCGCCGCGGGAGTCCATCATAAGGAGGCGCGTGTTGCCGAGGTCGCGGTGGTAGCTCCAGCGGGTGCCGTTCGCGCCGCGGTGGGTGCGGTAGGCGAAGTCGCGCAGTACGGGCCAGGCATCGTCAGAGTCTTTGATCTTCTTGTAGAGGTCGTCTCTCTCCAGTTCTTCGGGGGAGAGGTTGCCGAGGTGCTGGTAGATCCAGTACGAGGCGTAGCCGCCAACGATCTGCTCATTCCAGGTCGTATGCTGGCGCATCTCCTCGACCCAGGCGGCGGAGATGTTCCAGTCGTCGCCGACCTCGTGGTCGTCGAAGATCATGGCGGAAGGGACGGTGGAGAGGAGCCAGCGTATCGCGGGGTCACTCCAGGCGTCGCGGTAGATCCTGGCGTACTCCTCGAAGTCGGCGACGATCTCTCCGGGAGGCTCGTCCGTATCGCGCCGTCCCTTCATGAACTCGAGGGTGTCGAAGGGGGGTTTGTGGGCGTAGATCTGATCCCCCAGCAAGACGAGCGCGTGTGGCAGCTCCTCGGATGGCAGGGCCTTTAATCTCATCGCCGTGGCGTAGAGGGCGTCCACCCCGAGGCCGCGCCCGTCCTCATCGTAGCTCAGGGTGTATGGCGGCTCGTGCGGGGCACTGATGCGGCACGAGCCGAAGATGAGCTTGAGGGTCTCTCCGTCTTTCATCGGACGGATAACGCTCGGTGGGAAAAGAGATCCCGGCTCGGGCCAGACCTTCTCCCCGTCGAGGGAGACCTCGTACTCGCAGGCACCCGTCAGGTCCGTGACGTGGACGATGGCGTAGTGGTGGTCCCCTACGCGGAACGTGCGCGAGGAGCATCCAAGGACCTCGACCTCGCAGGCGGCGTCCGTCTCCACCCAGACGGTCGCGTCTGTGAGGCCTGCGTAGCGCAGCAGCGGGCCGAGGACGAGTTCAGGCATCGTACGGTTCGGCGTAGCACATGGATGCTTCCTCTCTCCGGGACAGAGACACAGGATAGTTTAGCGGACTGCGGCATGTCCGCTAGAATGAAGTCATGGAGACTAAGCAGAGGGTATTCAGCGGGATTCAACCGAGTGGCAACCTGCACGTTGGAAACTACGTGGGGGCGCTCAAGAACTGGGTCGCGATGCAGGACGATTACGAGAACTACTTCTGCATCGTGGACTTGCACGCCATCACCGTGCCCCAGGACCCGAAGGTCTTGCGGCAGAAGATCCGGGAGGTGGCGGCCATCTACCTCGCCTCGGGCCTCGACCCCGAGAAGTGTGTGATCTTCCGCCAGAGCAAGGTGAGCGGGCACGCGGAGCTGTGCTGGCTCTTGAACAGCGTGGCACGCTTCGGCGAGCTCTCGCGCATGACGCAGTTCAAGGACAAGACGAGCAAGGGCGGGGCCGAGTCGGCGAGCGCGGGGCTCTTCGACTACCCGGTACTACAGGCCGCGGACGTGCTCCTGTACAACGCGCACCTCGTCCCCGTGGGTGAGGACCAGCGCCAGCATCTCGAGCTCATGCGGACGCTCGCGAGGAGGTTCAACCACCTGTACGGGGAGACCTTCGTCGTGCCGGAGGCTTTGATCCCGCCCACGGGGGCGAGGGTGATGTCGCTCGACGCACCTGAGGAGAAGATGAGCAAGAGCTCCCCGAGGCCTGGCAGCTACGTCGCCATCCTCGACGACCCCGACTCTATAAGGAAGAAGATCCGACGCGCCAAGACGGACTCGGGGACGGAGATCGAGGCCTCCCCCGACAAGCCTGCCATAACGAACCTGCTCGACCTCTACTCCGCGATGTCAGGCGAGACCGTATCAGGCATCGAGGCACACTACGAGGGCAGGGGCTACGGCGACCTCAAGAAGGAACTCGCCGAAGTAGTCATAGAGGGTCTCGCGCCTGTCAGGGAGAGGGCTCTCGAACTGCTCGACGACCCTGCGGAGCTCGACCGGCTGCTCGACTCTGGCGCCAGACGGGCGCGCGAAGCCGCGCAGCCCGCACTGGAGAGCGCACGGACCAGACTCGGCCTCGATTAGCTGAATGCAACGCCTCGGGGCGACGCTCGACCGTATAGACCGCAGGGGATACGGGGCTTACAAAGACCTCTCAGGCCCTCACGATCTCGGCCGCTTCACCCTCTTCATGGACAGGGTGCAGCGGGACCCCTTCGCTCCGCCCTCCCTCGTACGCGTCCGTACGAAAGAGAACGCCTTCGACCGTGCGCTGTTCGAGAATGCGGTACGCCGCGTCGCCTTCGAGGACTTCCTGACCAGGAGCGTCGAGGGGGAGATCCGTGCCGTCATGCGCGGAGATCGCGGCTCGGGTGGGAGCGGGCGAGTCGAGATACAGCGGCCCTCCCAGGTCGTCCTTCCCCGCACCTCGCTGGTCGTCGAGCCCGGCAACGTCGAGGCCCGCATGGCCGTCGGTCTACCGGCCCGGGGACGAAGCGTCGACGCCCGCGCAGCCAGGAAGATGTTGCTCGAAGAGTTGCCCGAGGTCGTGCGAAGGTCGCTCGTACCGGCGCCAGAGGGTGACGTGAACGAGGAGAGGGCGAGGCTCCACGTCGAGACCGTCGGGGACGCTGAGCACCTGCGCGGGCTCCTGCCGGAGCTGGGTCTGGTCGCGTTCGTCGCGAACGGGGCCGTGTTGCCGAGGGAGAGCGGGGCGAGCGACAGGCCCTTGAGGGAGGGCGCCGTGCCTTTCAAGAGCCCCGAGGAATACAGGGTGGAGGTTGATCTGCCAAACCAGGGCGTCGTCTCGGGGATGGGGATTCCGGAGGGCGTAACGCTCGTAGCAGGCGGGGGGTTCCATGGGAAGAGTACGCTACTCTCTGCGCTCTCATGGGGCGTGTACGACCACGTGCCGGGTGACGGCAGGGAACTCGCCGTGGCGCGAGAGGACGCGGTCAAGATCAGGGCCGAGGACGGCAGGAGCGTCTCCGGGGTCGACATCTCGGCAATGATCGGGGACCTCCCCGGCGGCCGTACTACGGAGGATTTCTCGACCTCCAACGCCTCGGGTTCGACCTCGCAGGCTGCGAACATCGCCGAGGCGCTGGAGGTGGGGACGTCGCTCCTTCTGGTCGACGAGGATACGAGCGCGACGAACTTCATGATCAGGGACGAGAGGATGCGCGAGCTCGTGAGGAGCGAGCCCATCTCACCGTTTATAGACCTCGTGCGTCCGTTGCACCGTTCTCTTGGTGTCTCGACGGTCGTCGTGGTCGGGGGAGTTGGCGACTACCTTGACGTAGCCGACCGTGTGATCCTGCTCGAAGATTACGCGCCCTCGGAGGCCACATCTCGCGCACGCGAGATCACGAAGAAGTTCCCGCCCCGCGCCCCCCTCGCCTGCAGAGAGATGCGCCCGCCGCGGGAGCGCACCGTCCACGCCTCCTCGATAGACCTGAGACGCGGCGAACGACAGACCGCCCGCGGCAGGGGCCTCGGCACCATCGAGCTCGGCCGCGAGCGGGTGGATCTCTCCTCCCTGGAGCAGCTCGTAGAGGCCGGCCAGACGGAGGCGGTAGCCCGCATTATCGGGAAGTTCGTAGGCGCCGGAGGAGCGCGTGGGATGCGGGAGCTGGCCAGGGAGGCCGTGGCCTTCGTCTCAGAGAGAGGCCTCGACTCTCTAGGCGGTTTCGATGGACACCCCGGTGAGATGAGCCTGCCGCGCGCCCAGGAAGTGGCCGCTGCCATAAACCGCGTGCACCTGCTGCGGGCGGGCCGGCGTCTGTAGAAGCCGGCCTGTGCTGGCTGGTATCATTCTGAACGTGGAGAAGGCCAGGGAAGACTCGATAAAGGAGACCATCGTCCAGGATACCGGGGCGGGCAACACGACGAATACGCCTTCCTGGTTCAGGTCGAAGGCCGTCGCCGTACACCTGTACACGGCGAGCGGTGCCGTGCTCGCGCTACTTATGCTCGTGGCCGCTTTCCAGGGCCAGTCGGTAAGGGCGCTGTGGCTGATGCTCGCCTCGCTCCTCATCGACAGTACCGACGGTCTTTTGGCCCGCCGCTTCAGGGTCAGCGAGGCGCTCCCCTTCTTCGACGGGGCGCTCCTCGACAACATCGTCGACTACATGACCTACGTCTTCGCCCCTATGGTCCTCCTGTGGAGCGGAGGATATCTGCCCCACGGTAACGCCGGTATCGTGCTCGCCGCGTTGCCTCTCCTGGCCTCGAGCTACCAGTTCTGCCGCGTGGACGCCAAGACCGAGGACCACTACTTTCTCGGCT
Source organism: Actinomycetota bacterium (assembly GCA_902812425.1). Classification (GTDB taxonomy): domain Bacteria; phylum Actinomycetota; class Rubrobacteria; order Rubrobacterales; family Rubrobacteraceae; genus Rubrobacter_D. The sequence continues at coordinate 7,936 of CADDZK010000077.1, read as the reverse complement.
TCCCCAGCTACTTCAACGTCGTCGCCTTCTACGCCATCGTCTTCCACCCCGGTCCGCTCGCCATCGCCGCCGTGCTCGTGGCCTGCTCTTTTCTGGTCTTCGTGCCTATCCGCTACGTCTACCCCACGCGCACGGTCGCATTCAGAAGGCTCTCGCTCACCCTTACGACCCTCTGGCTCGGCAGCTACGCCGCGATACTGTGGCAGATGCCCGACCCCGACCCCCGAATCCTGGCCTTCTCCATCCTCTACCTCGTCTACTACTTCGGCCTCAGCCTCTACCTCTCGGGCAAGCTCTTCGAGGCCAGGCGCCTCGAAGAGGAGATCGCAGACTAGAAGACGAGGCTCCGGCGGAAGATAGATCCGCCCGTGCGGCACAGAGGGACCCGGGGAGGACTACGTGGCCGTAGACGCAAGGAGCCGGGGTGACATCCTGCTGCGGGACGTGCAGAGAGGCGACCTCGACGTGTTCTTCGAGCACCAGCTCGACCCCGACGCTACCCGTATGGCGGCCTTCCCGGCCAGGGACAGGATGGCGTTCATGGCGCACTGGAGAAGGATCCTGGACGACGAGAGCGTCATCACGAAGACGATACTATTCAGGGGCGCCGTCGCCGGCAACATCGTGAGCTTCGTACAGTCCGGCGAGCGGGAGGTCGGCTACTGGATCGGCAAGGAATACTGGGGCAGGGGCGTGGCCACACAGGCGCTCTCTGAGTTTCTGGGCTACGTAGAGACGCGGCCCCTCTACGCCCACGTCTCCAGGCACAACATAGCCTCCCTCCGGGTCCTCCAGAGATGCGGGTTCGAGAGCTCCGGCGAAGGGCCCGAAGAGCTTATTCTCAAACTGGAGCAAGAGGTAGAAAGGAGCAAATCCTTGATGGCTCGTGATGAGGGACTTTTCGTAGGCCCTGATGATGGCAAAGTCCTCCCTAACCCGATCGGCGGTCGGATGATGATCAAGATCCGTGATGGGGATAGCGGCGGTTCCTATTCGATCCACGACAACGTCATCCCCGCGGGGTCCCCTGGTCCCCTTCCCCACCTCCACCGCGACCACGAGGAGACCTTCTACGTCCTCGAAGGCGAGCTGACCGTGCGGGTGGGGGCGCACAGGATCACGGCCCCACAGGGCTCTTTCGTCGTGATACCGCGGGGCGTCGTCCACCAGCCCTCGAACCCTGGGGACCAGCCGACGAGGGTTCTTCTCATCTTCTCTCCAGGGGGGATGGACCGCTTTTTCGAGGAGGCGGCCGAGGGACGAATGCCGCTGCAGATGGTACCGAACGACCCCGAGGTCAGGGAGAGGCTCAGGGCCTTTACCAGCAAGTACGGCTACGAGTTCGCGGAGCTTCCACCGGAGTCATAGGGAAGACCCACCGCTTTCGCTGGTGCTTTGACGCGCCGTCGCGCCGTTGTTAGGCTCCCTTGCGTACCCTCGGAGACGAAAGGAAGAGCATGGCGTTAAACGAGGCACTCTTGAGGCGTTTGATCGAGACCCCCGGAGTATCGGGGAGGGAGGAGCGGCAACGTGAGATCGCCCGCGAGGAGCTCGGCACTTTAACGGACGAGGTCCACACCGACGCCCTGGGGAGCGTCATAGGCACGAAGAAGGGCTCGGACGACGCGCGCGTGATGATCGCGGCGCACACCGATGAGATCGGCTACCTCGTCAAACACATCGACGACAAGGGCTTCGTCCGCCTGCAGACCCTGGGCGGCCACGACCCCGCGAACATGGTCTCCCAGAGGGTCATCGTAACGACCTCCGAGGGCGAGACGCTCCGCGGCGCGCTCCAGCCGGCGCGAAAGCCCCCGCACCTGGCGCACGGCGAGGAGCAGAAGCCCCCGAAGGCCGAGGAGTTCTACGTCGACCTCGGCATGAACGCCGAGACGGTCAAGGAGAAGGTGAACGTAGGGGACTACGTGGTCATGGACCGTACCCTAGAGAAAGTGGGAGACAACTACATCGGCAAGGCGATGGACGACCGCGTCGGCGTCTTCGTGATGTACGAGGCGCTGAGGGCGATGGGAGATCACGAGGCCACCGTCTTCGCCGCAGCGACCTCGCAGGAAGAGGTCGGCCTGCGCGGCGCCGCGGCCAGCGGCTCGGCCCTCGAGCCCACGGTCGTCGTCGCGCTCGACGTGACGCTCGCGATGGACGTTCCCGGCGGAGGCAACGAGAACACCATAACCGAGCTTGGCAAGGGCGTGGCGATCAAGATCATGGACGGCTACTCCATCTCCCACCCGAAGCTCGTCGAGCACCTGCGCACCATCGCAGAACGCGGGGACATCCCCTACCAGATGGAGATCCTTCCCGCAGGCGGCACCGACGCCGGTGGCGTCCAGCGCCTGCACGGCGGCATCCCAGCGGTCACGCTCTCCATCCCGTGCCGCTACGTCCACACCCCGAACGAGATGGTGAGCGCCACGGACGTCGAGGCCGCAATAACGCTCCTCGCCCGCTACCTTGAAGAGGCCCACACCGCAGACTACGCGCTCTAGACCGTGGACCCGGCACGGGCCATCGAGGAGAATGGCGCAGAGTTCCTGATGCTGCTGGGGCGCACGGCGGGGGCCGAGGCGCGAGACGACAGACGGGTGCGGTGGGTCATCGGGAACTCCCCCATCGACTACTTCAACTGCGTCGTAGCTGCCGACCTGAGCCGGGAAGAGGCTGACGCGGAGATCGAAACCTCCCTGCAACGTATGCGCGCCCACGACGTACCCGGCTCCTGGCATGTTGGGCCTTCGATGCGCCCGTCCGACCTCGGTGAGCGCCTCGTCGCGCAAGGCTTTGTATACGGCGGGGACGACATCGGGATGGCGGTGGATCTGTCGGCGCTGCCGGAAGAGGTGCCGGTAGCGGAAGGCTTCGCCGTCGAGCGGGTAAGCGACGAAGCAGGGTTTGGTGAGTGGGCTGCCACGTTCGGCCCGGGCTTCGGGCTAGGACAAGTAGAGGTCGGGTGGTTCGAAGAGATATTCCGCAGGCTAGGATTAGAACGGGCGTGGCGTCACTACCTGGGGCGGTTGGCCGGCGAACCCGTGGCCACGTCCGCGTTGTTCTTCGGAGCTGGTGTCGCGGGAGTCTACTGTGTTTCGACCGTCGAGCGCGCCAGGCGGCAGGGTATCGGGGCGGCTGTGACGCTCGCCGCGCTCCACGAGGCGCGCGACCTCGGCTACACGGTCGGTGTCCTCGGCTCCTCGGAGATGGGCTATCCCGTCTACCGAAGGCTCGGCTTCGAAGAATACTGCCGCATTGGGCTCTACGAGTGGAGCCCGGAGTAGTCGTGCCAGTTTAGGCAGCAGTAGCTCTCCTCGGCCCACACCGGCGACTACGGTGCCAAGCCACCGTGAGATAAGTAGCGCTATACTTGACCACTATGGTCACATAGTGCTAACAAGGAGGTTAGCTGGTGGATTCAGCGGGCATTGCGGAGTTGAAGGCGAAGCTCAGCGAGTACCTCTCGCGGGTAAAGGCGGGAGAAGAGGTGCTGGTAACGGACAGGGGCAGACCTATCGCCAGGCTCGTGCCGATTGAGAAAGGCGACGGTCCCGACGATGAGGCTGAGAGGGTACGGCTACGGGCGATGGAGCGGGAGGGTCTCTTGCGGCCAGGGTCGGGCAGGCTGCCGGAGGGGTTCTTCGAGAAAGAGCGTCCCGTTGATCCTGAGGGGCTCCTGAGAGGGGCAGTGATCGAGGATCGTCAAGAAGGTCCGTAGGAGGTGAGGTTCTGGGACACGTCGGCGATAATGCCACTACTTTCGCGCGAGCCCCTCTCGGACGACATCCGTAGACTTCTCGAAGAAGACGTGGGGATCGTGGTCTGGTGGGCGACGCGGGTCGAATGTATCTCGGCGATCTCACGCCGTGCGAGGGAGGGGGTGATGGTCCACGACCAGGAAGCGGGGGTCCGGGATCTTCTGGAAGATCTGTCCAGAAGCTGGGCGGAAGTCCAGCCTACGGCCCGGCTGCGTGCTCTCGCGGAACAGAGCCTCATCGCCCATTCATTACGGGCCGCCGACGCTCTTCAACTTGCTGCTGCCCTCGTATGGTGCGAGTCACGCCCACGGGGACGCCACTTCGTCTCCCTAGACGGGCGTTTGAGAACGGCCGCGTCCCGCTCGGGATTCGAGGTCCTGCCGAAGAGCAGTAGGATCGGGTAGCATATGCGCTCGACGTCAGGGCAAATACCTACGGAGGAACCTAGATGGCAGACAAGACCTACGACAGGCCGCCCGAGATGGCGCTCAAGCCGGGCTACGAGTACTACGCCAACTTCGTCACCGAGAAGGGCCCTGTAAAGGTGAGGCTCTTCGCCGAAGAGGTGCCTGAGACCGTCAACAACTTCGTCTTCCTGGCACGAGAAGGGTACTTCGACGGGACGACCTTCCACCGCGTCATAGAGAACTTCATGGTCCAGGGTGGGGACCCTACGGGCACGGGGATGGGCGGTCCGGGGTACAGGATCCCCGACGAATTCCATCCCGAGCTGCGACACGACAAGCCGGGTGTCCTCTCGATGGCTAACGCGGGCCCGAACACAGGAGGCTCGCAGTTCTTCATAACGCACGTGGCGACGCCGTGGCTGGACGACAGGCACGCGGTCTTCGGGGAGGTCGTCGAAGGCATGGAGGTCGTCAACTCCATAAGGGAGCGCGACCCGCAGCGCGACCGCGAGCCCGGGGACACGATCGAAAGGGTCGAGATCGAGGAGCTCCCACCTTCCTGAGCCCGCTCGTGGGTGCGGATTTACAGTATCTCCTTACGGACCTCGTCGAGCAATGATATCCGCACGAGAGGGGTGGTCCTGTGTCCATAGAAGTAGCTGACAGGTCCGTGGAGGCGCTCTGGAAGCTGGAGGATGAGAGGGACATCGAGGCCCTGACACCGAGGATTGCCAGGTGGGCAACGTCGCCGTGCCCAGAACCTTCTCGGGCCACGAAGGCGTGCGGGAGTTCTGGACGAGCTACCGCGACACCTTCGGCGATATGAAGAGCGAGTTCCGGAACGTCTTCACCGACGACGAAAGCCACGCCGCCCTCGAGTGGAACACCTCCGGCGACGGCGTGAGCCTCCTTGAGATACAGAACGGGTCAGCCGCTTCCGCGCCTACTTCGACCCCCCGCACGGTCAGCGAGAAGGTGGTTGGTTAGCTGGTCAGCGTGGTAACTAGCCTGGACCTCCGGTGCGGCCTGGCGGCCAGAAGCGGAATAGAGCCTCTCCGATCAGGGTCTTCTCGGGGACGGGACCGAAGAAGCGCGAGTCGTAGGAGTGCGCCCTGTTGTCCCCCATCACGAAGACGCGGCCTCTCGGTACCGTAACGGGCCCGAACGAGCAGGTTCTGGGCGCCCCCACAACGCATGGCCTCTGTGCCACGTATGTCTCCTTCCGGGGCTCGCCGTTAAGGAAGAGCTTGCCGTCGCGGAGCGAGATCCTGTCCCCTGGTAGCCCGATGACGCGCTTTATGAGGGGATCAGGCCCTCCCTCGGGGTCGCGGAAGAGAACTATGTCCCCGCGCTCGGGCCCCTGGATGTCGTAGGCCAGCTTGTTGATGAGGAGCCGGTCCCATATCTGGAGCGTCGGGACCATGCTCTCGGAGCCTACGTAGAAGGGAGAGGCGATCACGGGCCTAACGAAGCCGAAGACCAGCGCGAAGGAGATGAGGAGTATGACGGGGAGTTCGATCAGGCCCCTCAGCACGGCGTTACGCCTGAGGGACCTCTTCTCTTCGTCCATCCTAGATCAGACCGATACGGTGCGGCGGCCAGAAGCGCAGGAAGGCCTCGCCCTCTATGTTCTTCTCCGGCAGAGGCCCGAAGACTCTTGAATCAGCCGAGTTGCCGCGGTTGTCCCCCATCACGAAGACGTGGCCCTTCGGGACCGTGATCTGTGCGAAGAAGCTCCTGTCAGGGAGCTTCTTGTTCGTGTACGGCTCCTTCTGGGGCTTACCGTTCAAAAAGAGCTTGCCGTGGCGGACGGCTACCTTGTCCCCAGGCAATCCGACGACGCGCTTGATCAGATCCTCTTTGGGGTCCTCGACGCTCCTGAAGACGATGATGTCCCCGCGCTTGGGATCGGTGAAACGGTAGATAAACTTGTTTACGAGCACCCGATCACCGATCTCGAGCGTCGGGATCATGCTCCCCGAGGGGATCCAGAAGGCCTCCATGACGAAAGGCCTGACGAAGCCGAAGACCAGCGCGAAGGAGATGAGGAGTATGACCAGATACTCGAGCGCACCCCCGCCTTTCTTGCGGGTCCGCCTACTCCCTCCCCCACGCTCCTCGCTGGAGGTCTGGAACTGCTGGTCCTCGTAGTACGGCTTCTCGGACATGAAGCATTAGGATAACGCACCAGGCCGGATATCGCCCCAAAAATTTTTCTCTTTCCCCAAATTTCCCAAACCCCGAACGACCCCGAGTACCTCACCATCTCGAAGAGTTGACACACAGTACCCGCGGACGTAGTATTACGTAAGACGTAATACTACGTGTCACGTAATTAGAGTGGAGGGAGATTGGGCGAGGAGGTTTCGGATCTCGGTCGGTACTCGGACCCTGCGCTGTTCATTCTCGTCAGCCTGGCTGGCGGCGAGAAGCACGGCTACGCGATGATGGAGGACATCGAGGCGACCTGTGGCGTAAGGCTCGGGCCGGGCACCCTGTACGGTGCCCTGTCGCGCCTGGAGAGGCGGGGTCTGGTCGAGCCTCTCGTCTCTGAGGAGAGGCGCAAGCCCTATCGCATAACGGCGGCGGGAGCCTCTGCGCTCGGGCGGAGGCTGAGGGAGATCGAGGGCTTCGCCCGGGCTGGCCTCGGGAGGTTGGCGACGGCGTGAGAGGGCTCGCCGGACGCCTGGTCCGTCTGTACCCGCGGGCGTGGCGCGAGCGCTACGAGGAGGAGTTCGTCGCGTTGCTCGAAGGGCGGCCGACGTCGGTCCTGGATCTCTACGACGTCGCGCTCGGTGTCCTCGACGCCTGGTTGAGGCCGCAGGTGGCTTCGGAGAGGAGGGTCGCACTGATGAGGAGCAGGATGCAGGCCTCGGTGCTGCTCGTGTTGTGGGCCTGGGTAGGCGTCGTTGTGGCCGGCGTGGGTTTTCAGAAGATGACGGAGTACGAGGACTTCGCGCGTGCGGCGCGCGAGAACATAACGGTGGGCGCGGCCTTCGACATGGTCGTCGTCGGCGCCGTCGTGGCGCTGGCGGCGGTGCTCGTGGGCGGCGGGCCAATCGTCTTCGCCGCGGTTCGAGAGGCCTTTGCCGAGGGACGCAAGGACGTAGTGCTGCTCCTGTGCGTACCCCTGCTCTCGCTTGTCGCTTTCGTCGGGTTCGTTCTCCTGGTGGGAGAGGTCCTGTGCCCTGTCCTGGGGTGTCTGACGGCACACAGCCTAGTCAACGTGGCGCTCTTTCTCTCCATCGCTGGGGCGTTCGTGCTCGCTGCAGTAGCGAGCGCCGCCGCGGTCTCGGCCGCCGTCAGGCGCTCCGGGGTCGGAGAGCGGCTCTATCGGTTCGCGCTCTACCCTGCGGCGCTCGCAGCTCTGGCTATGGTCGTGGTGTCGATAGCCACGTTAGTCTGGGGCCTGGCGCTATGGGCGCAAGACGGTACATTGTTCACCGGCGACGAGGGGATCCTCGCCACGCCCACCTTTGGCACGTGGCTTGTGATCCTTGCGGTGATGAGTGGTTCGACGAGCGCGGCTGTCGCCGCCGTGGTCCGCGGGCTGCGTGCAAGGCGCGCAGCGAGCCCGGCCTCCTAGAAGATGCCGAGCGCCTCGCCGAAGAGGCGCAGCGCCACGATCACCATAAAGACGCCGAAGCCGGTCCTGACCACGTTCTCTGGCAGCCAGTCCCTGATACGCACCCCCAGAGGGGCGCCGATTATCGAACCGATTATCAGGGGTGGGAGGCTCAGGAGCTCGTGCACATCCCTGAAGCC
>CADDZK010000076.1 GCA_902812425.1 Actinomycetota bacterium | reverse complement strand
AATAAATCGCACGCTGGTCTATGGTCTGCTCACCGTATCCCTGGCGCTGGCGTACTTCGGCGGCGTAATCCTGCTCCAGTACGTCTTCCGCGCGCTCGTCGGTGAGAGCTCACAGCTGGCCGTCGTGGCCACCACCCTGGCGATAGCGGCGCTCTTCGGTCCGCTGCGCCGTCGCATACAGGACTTCGTGGACCGTCGCTTCTACCGCAAGAAATATGACGCGAAGGAGACCCTGGCAGCATTTGGCGCGAGGCTCCGCGACGAGACGGACCTGGACAAGTTGAATCGAGATCTGGTGTCGGTGGTCAGGGAGACGTTGCAGCCGGCTCAAGTCTCGGTGTGGCTGCGGCCAGAGGACATCGCGAGCCGGGAGATCAGGGAGCAAAACCCATGAACGCTACCAGGATCGCCTGGTCCATATGGGCGCTCTCGCTGGTGTTTCTCGTATCGGGTGGAGCGCTCAGGCTCCTCAACGCCTCCACGCCTACAGCGGAGGCCAGAAACGTGCCGGTATTCGACATCGGGTTCCTGCTGCTATCGATAGCGTTGGCTACGGTCGGTGCTCTCATCGCCTCCAGGCAGCCTGGCAACCTGATCGGCTGGATCTTCTGCGTCCTGGGTCTCTGTCTGCCGCTCTCCGGTGCTGGGGAGGAGTACGCCCTCTACGCCCTGAAGACCCGGCCGGAGACGCTACCGGCGGGCGAGGTCGTCGGCTGGGCTGCGGGGTGGTTCGGGGGGCCGATCCTCTTCGCGATGGTAGCCTTCATCTTTCTGCTCTTCCCGAACGGGCGCCTGCTTTCGCGCCGCTGGCGTCCGGCTCTCTGGGCCAACCTCGTGGCCGTCGCCCTGCTGTTGGGCTGGTACTTCAAGCCGGGTCAGATCAACAGCCTCACGCTCGTGAAGATCCAGAACCCCTTCGGCATAGCGGGCGCCGGACCGTTCCTCGCCCCGCTCGGCTCTGTCGGGCTCCTCCTGATACTCGCGGCCGCCGTGGCCGGTGCCGTCTCGCTCATCCTCCGCCTGCGGCGGGCTGTCGGGGACGAGCGCCAACAGCTCAAGTGGTTCCTCTTCGCCGGTGCCATCTTCTGCACCGTGTTCGCGACCGGGCCCTTCCTCTGGTCGCTGCCCCCATCGCCGGTGACGGACTGGATCTGGCCCGCTCTCTTCCTGGTCGGCACGAGCACCATCCCTGCCGCCACCGGGGTTGCCATGCTCAAGTACCGCCTCTACGACATCGACGTCATAATCAACAGGACCCTGGTCTACGGTGTCCTGACGGCCTCCCTCGTGCTCGTGTACTACGGTGTCGTTGTCGCCTTGCAGTACGTCTTGCGCGCCCTCACGGGGAGCGAGTCACAGATTGCGGTTGTGGCCTCAACCCTCATCATCGCAGCTCTGTTCAATCCCATGCGCCATCGATTCCAGGCTTTCATAGACCGTCGCTTCTACCGTAGGAAGTACGATGCAGCGAAGACTCTTGAGGTTTTCGGCTCGCGCCTCAGGGAGGAGACGGACCTCGACGCCCTGAGCAGCCATCTTGTCGGGGTCGTTAGCGAGACGATGCAGCCTGAGCACGTCTCTTTGTGGATGAGGGGTCAGGAGGATAGAAGAGAGGTGCGTGCGTGACGGCCCGCTCCGCCCCGTCGTCTCCGCGGCTGCACGGACGCTGGCTCGCCTTCGCCCGGACGGCGTGGCTGGTCGTCGCGTTGCTCGCTGTAGGAATCTTTGTGGTCGGCGACAGGCTGCGATTCACGGAGCTTCAGGAAGTGTGCACGGCTTCCGTGAGCGTGTGTACGCACTGGTCTCTGCTCAGGCCGGAGAACGTGCGCGAGCTCCATGCTCTCGGTCTCTCGCCGGAGTTCTGGGCGCTGTACAACGGCGCGATGAGCATCGTCTTCGCCGCCGTGTGGTGGGCCGTCGGCGCGGTCATCTTCGTGCGCAGGTCGGATGACAGGATGGCGCTGCTGGTCTCGCTCTTCCTGGTTACCTTCACGATCGCCTTCTGGCCCGATATACCCGGCGCGCTGGCCCGGTCTTACCCTGCTTTCGGAGTGCCTGTCGGGGTTCTGAGGATCCTGGGCGACGTGCTAGCGATGCTCTTCTTCTACCTCTTCCCGAGCGGACGCTTCGTACCTCGCTGGACACGCTGGCTCGCGGTGGTGTGGTTCGCACAGCGGATATTCAACCTCTTCACGGACTCGCTCCCCGAACCTCCTCTCTGGTTCGAGGTGTTCTTCGCCCTGCTCTTCTTCGGGCTCCTCCTCAGTTTCATCTTTGCCCAAGTATACCGTTACCGTCGGGTCTCCGGCCCGGTCGAGCGCCAGCAGACCAAGTGGGTGGTCTTCGGCGTCGCTGGGGCGATCCTCGGGGTCGGGGGAACGCTAGCACCCTACGTCGTTATCGAGCCCCAGTCTTCTGAGAGGATGACCATTTCGGCCTTTACCCTGGTCCAGATCGCAGGCAGCAACGCTTTCATGTTGCTCATCCCTCTCAGTATAGGCGTCGCCGTCCTGCGCTCGCGCCTCTTCGACATAGACGTTCTCATAAACCGCACCCTCGTCTACGGAACGCTTACGGCCTCGCTGGCCCTGGTCTACTTCGGCGGCGTGGTCGCCTTGCAGTACATCTTCCGCGCCCTCACGGGCGGCGAGTCTCAACTGGCCGTAGTTACCTCTACCCTCGTTATTGCAGCGCTGTTCAATCCGCTGCGTCGTCGCATTCAGTACTTCATAGACCGTCGCTTCTACAGACGCAAGTACGACGCGAGAGAGACCCTCGAGGCTTTCTCCGCCCGCCTGCGCGACGAGACTGACCTGCAGAGGTTGAGCGAGGATCTCGTGAGCGTCTTGCGGGAGACGATGCAGCCCGCGCAGGTCAGCCTGTGGCTGAGGACCCCGGACCGCAGATTCGGGGAGACGAGGGGTGGGCGTGAATAACCGCCGCGCGCAGCCGGGACAACCTGCGACGTCCCCTTCCACGACGCTGCGCGGCAGGAGGCTCGCGGTTGCGCGGGTGGTGTGGCCGGTCGTGGCCTGCATCACCCTCGGGCTCGACGCGGCGAGCGTCCCGTACTACTACGCGCGGGACAGGAGCGTATGCGCGAGCGCGGCGTGTATGGATGATGCGGGCAGGATCACCCCTGAGAGGCTCCGTCAACTGCACGAGCTTGGTCTCTCGACCGGTTTCTACGCCGGCTATGACACCGCGATCGAGGTCGTCGCCGTGCTCGTCTTCGTTGCGGTCGCGGCGGTGATCTTCTGGCACAGGTCAGAAGACAGGGTGGCGCTGTTCGGCTCGTTCACCCTCCTGGTCTTCGGCGGGGCCGCCTTCAGCAGCGACCTCTCGCATGCGCTGGCGGCGGCGCATCCTGTCATCAGCCCTCTGGCGAAGTCTCTGGATTACGTCGGGCAGGTCTGCTTCATCACCTTCCTCTACGTCTTCCCCGACGGACGGTTCGCGCCGCGCTGGATGCGCTGGTTCGCCCTCGGATCCGCACTTCTGTGGGTGCCTGCCATCTTCTTTCCCGGCTCGACCCTGGCCCTCCTGAACGGTCCTTCCATCATCGCGCTGATAGCCACGACGGTGGTCGCACAGGTATACCGTTACAGGGTGGTCTCCGGCCCGGTCGAGCGCCAGCAGACCAAGTGGGTAGTCTTCGGCGTGGTTCTGGCCATAGTGGGGTTCTCGGTGCTGATCGCGTTCGGCTTCTTCGTCCCTGGCGTCCAGCGGGCCGGGCCGCTGGTGCAGATGGTGGCCACCACCCTGATCAACGGGTTTCTGCTCTTGATCCCGCTCTCCATAGGCTTGGCGATTCTGCGCTCCAGGCTCTACGACATAGACGTGGTCATAAACCGCGCCCTGGTCTACGGATCGCTGACGGCGATCCTGGTCCTCGCGTACTTAGGGATAGTCGTCTCCCTGCAGTACGTCATCCGCGTGCTGAGTGGCCAGGAGTCGCAACTCGCGATCGTGGCCTCCACGCTGGTGATAGCGGCTCTCTTCGGCCCGCTGCATCGCCGCATACAGGGATTTATAGACCGTCGCTTCTACCGACGTAAGTATGACGCGGCCAAGACCCTCGAAGCCTTCTCCGCCAGGCTGCGCGCCGAGACTGACCTCGAGGAGCTGAGCGGTGATCTGGTCTCCGTGGTGCGACAGACGCTGCAGCCGGAACACGTCTCGCTCTGGCTGCGGGATGGCAGGCGATGAGACGTCGCGCGACCTTCTGGCTGGCGTGGTCTCTTGCCGCACTCTCTTTGGCCATGTTCATAGCGGGAGTCTTGTTCGCGCTCATGGCTCTGTACGTCGCATCTCCGGCTGGATGGGCCTCCAGCGATTGGAGCTTCAGCAGCGGCTTTGGTGAGTCGCTGATCTTCCTGCCGTTCCTCGCCTTCCCTGTCGTTGGAGCCCTGACCGCCTCGAGGCGCCCCGGAAACGCCATAGGTTGGATCTGCCTGGTCGCAGGCCTGTTCTGGATGTCCTTCTTCCTGGACGATCAGTCCACGGCGTACGAGTTTGCGAGGACCGGTACGGTAACGTCCTCGGTGACGGTGGACGCACTAACCCAGGCTAGCTGGGTGTTGCCCGTAGGACTGCTCGGGGTCTACATGATCCTGCTGTTCCCCGATGGGAGGTTGCCATCGAGGAGGTGGCGTCCCTTCGCCTGGTTCGCCGGGGCGGTGATGGTCCTCATCAACGTGATCTTTGCCCTCGTTCCCGGAACTCTGGAGGGCCACCCTGGTGTGCGCAATCCCTTTGGACTGGAGCAATACCCCTGGATGGCTAACGTGGCGGTGTTCGTCGTCGTGATGCTTCCACTTTGCATCCTGGCTTCGGCTTTGAGCCTGGTGTTGCGCTACCGGCGCTCGGGGGGAGAGGTGCGCGAGCAGATCAAGTGGCTCGCCTTCGCCGCCTCGGTGGTGGGTCTGGTGTACCTCGGCGGCTTGATCGGCGGTCTGTTTTTTACGCCCGAGTCTCTCACCACCAACGAGACACCGCCTCTGTGGCTCTCGCTCTGGCAGCATTTGACCCTGATCAGCTACGCTGGTGTACCCACGGCCATCGGTATTGCCATCCTCAAATACCGCCTCTACGACATCGACATAATCATCAACCGCACCCTCGTCTACGTATCTCTCACGGCGACGCTCGCAGTACTCTACTTCGCAGGCGTGGCGGCGACCCAGACGGTCTTCCGTACCCTCACCGGCGAGGAACAACAGCCGCAACTCGCCATAGTCGTATCCACCCTCGCCATCGCGGCTCTGTTCGGACCTCTGCGCAGGCGCATCCAGAACGTGATAGACCGTCGCTTCTACAGACGGAAGTATGACGCCGCAAGGACGCTCGAGGCCTTCTCAGCCCGGCTGAGGAACGAGACCGACCTGAGTACCTTGAGCGACGATCTGGTCTCTGTAGTAAGGGAGACGTTACAGCCTGAGCACGCCTCGGTGTGGCTGCGCTCGCCTGAAGGAGAGAGGCCCGTAAAGGCGACGGAGCTAAAGACGTGAGTACCCGCACCGCAGCACGGATCTCCTTCTCCGTCGCCGGGATCGCGGTCGCGCTCTACGGGCTGGGCGTACTCTTGCTACTCGTGGACCGGGCAAACCACCAGGTGAACGCCGACCAGTACTGGGGCGCCGCGGCGGTCATCGCACTGATCTTCCCCGTCGTCGGGGCGATCATAGTCTCGCGCCAGCCTGGGAACGCTCTCGGCTGGATCTTCTGCGCAATCGGCGTCACAGGGGCACTCGGCGAATCGAGTGGGGTATACGTTGCGCATGCCCTGCTCACCGGGCCGGCCACGCCTCTAATAGCGGCGGTAGCCTGGATCGGCTCGCTGGCAGGTAACACCGGCTTCATCTCCCTGATCTTCGTACCGCTGCTCTTCCCCGACGGCCTTCCTCCCTCACGGCGCTGGCGCCCCGTCGTATGGTTCGTGGTCGCCTTTATCACGCTGACGGTCATCTCGTTCGCCACCATGCCCGGTCCCCTGAGCGATTATCCATCGGTCACGAACCCGCTCGGCATCGAAGGTTTGCGCCTCGCCTTCGAATCTCTCTCGGTCGTCGCGGGGCCTGTAGCCCTCCTCTGCGTGCTCGCTTCGGTTGCGTCTCTGCTGGTACGTTTCTGGTATTCAAGGGGCGACGAGCGAGAGCAACTCAAGTGGTTCACCTACGCCATAGCCCTCGGGCTTCTGAGCCTGGTGGGTAACGGGTTCTTCCCCAACCTGGCCTGGTTGATCGGGGGCCTCGGCACGGCCGCCCTGCCCGTGGCCATCGGCGTCGCGGTCGTAAAGTACCGCCTCTACGATATAGACGTCATCATCAACCGTACGCTCGTATACGCGGCGTTGACGGCCTCACTGGTGCTCGTGTACTTCGGCGGCGTGGTCGCCTTGCAGTACATTTTCCGCACCTTCACTGGAGGCGAATCACAGCTTGCGGTGGTGGCCTCAACGCTTCTGATCGCGGCGTTGTTCAACCCCTTGCGCCGTCGATTCCAGACCTTCATAGATCACCGCTTCTATCGCCGTAAGTACGATGCTGCGCGCATTCTGGCGACCTTCGGCACCCGCCTGCGCGAAGAAGTAGACTTGCATGCTTTGAGCGACGACCTTTTGGAGGTGGTGAGGGAGGCGTTGCAGCCGGAGCACGCCAGCCTGTGGCTAAGGCCACCACAGAGAGCGGCTGAGGAGCGTGAGTGGTGAGCATCCGAGCTCTTCGGTGGCTCGCCCTTTTGGCATGGGCGTTCGCATTGGTGCTCATCGCGCTCTGTATCCCCCTTTTCGCCGCGAATCGCTCCGTCGAGAACGAGATCGGACCTTATCTGGGCAACCTGGTAGTCGCTGCCCTCGCGTTCTCGACGGTCGGTGCCCTCATCGCCTCCAGGCGGAGGGAGAACCCTATCGGCTGGCTCTTACTCGGCACGGGCATTCTCTACGCGGTAGAGACCTTTACGGGCAACTACAGCACCTACGCGCTGTTCACGGAAGCGGGCTCCCTGCCGGGGGGAGTGCTGGCTGCCTGGCTGACTAACTGGGTCTGGATCTTCGGCGGGTCGCTGATCCCCTTCGTCTTCCTGTTCTTCCCAGACGGCCGGCTGCCCTCCCCCCGCTGGCGGCCTCTGGCCTGGCTCGTCATTATCAACGCCGCGCTCGCGGTCGCGCCGTACGCGTTCGCCCCCGGTCCTCTGGAGGATTTCTCCGAAGGGTCACCGGTCATTAATCCCGTAGGTATCGAACGAAGCGCCACGCTACTGAATCTGTTCGAAAGGGTCTCGATCCTGCTCCTTTTCCCAGTAGCGCTTGGCTTGATCCTCGCCTTCTTCGTGCGTTTCCGCAGGGCGCGGGGGGAGGAGCGCCAGCAGATCAAATGGGTCGCCTACGCCGTCGCCCTGTTCGCTGCCGTGATAATCGTCGTGAGCATCTGGCCTTCACTGGACGTCTCTGTGACGGGGAGCGTGCTGTTCTTTGCCGCGTTCCTCGCGCTCCCCTCGTCGATGGCTCTGGCTATCCTGAAGTATCGCCTCTACGACATAGACGTCGTAATAAACCGCACCCTGGTCTATGGCTCTCTTACTGCGATGCTCGCCCTTCTCTACTTCGGCGCTGTAGCCATCACCCAGATGCTCTTCCGCGCCCTGACCGGCGAGGAACAGCAGTCGCAACTCGCCATAGTCGTATCCACCCTCGCCATCGCCGCGCTGTTCGGACCTCTGCGCAGGCGCATCCAGAGCGTCATAGACCGCCGCTTCTACAGAAGAAAGTACGATGCTGCGAAGACGCTTGAGGTCTTCAACGCGCGGGTTCGCGATGAGGCTGACCTCGATGTGTTGGGCACCGAGTTGAAGAAGGTTGTGCGGCAGACTATGGCGCCATCGCATATCTCGCTATGGCTGCGCGGGCCGGAGGACGGTCGGTGAGCGCCCGTGTCGCAGGCCGGCTCGGCTGGTCTCTGTTCGTCGTCTCCGCGGCGTTAGTCTTCGCGGGCAATGCCATGGTTGCGGCCCAACCGCCTGCCAAGCTACCCGCGGCCGACCGCTGGGACATACTTGGTGCTCTCTTCTCGTTGACCTATCTGGTATTCTCGCTGGTCGGGGCAATGATCGTCTCGCGTCGGCGCGAGAACGGTATCGGCTGGCTCTTTTGTGCGATCGGCTTCGTGAACGCGGCCTGGATGTTCACGCTTGGGTACGCCGTTCGATCTGTGGCGGGCGACGCATACTGGCTACCCGTCGGCCACGTGGTCGCCTGGCTAGATAACGTCCTGGCTGTGCTTGGGGGGTGGCTGCTACTGCCGGTCTTCTTCCTGTTCCCTACCGGTAGACCGCTATCCGCACGCTGGAGGGGGCTGATCTGGCTCGGAGGGCTGGCCATGGTCGCGAATGTACTCGTCGCTGCATTCGAGCCCGGGCCAGTGGCACAGATTGAGGTCGGCGTGGACAACCCGCTAGGAATCGCGTCCCTGCGAGGCTCGTTGGACGCGCTCAACAACCTCTGCGGCGTCCTGCAGGCTCTGTTCGCGGCCGCAGGTGTGGCCTGTCTTACCTTGCGCTTCCGCCGCGGCGGGCGCCAGGAGCGCCTGCAGATCAAGTGGTTCGCCTACGCTTCGGGTTTCGCCCTTCTGATGTTGACCGTGCTCGCAGCACAGAGCATCGCGCAGTTCGGCGAGAACGGTCTAGCCGATATCGTGGCCAGCACGCTCCTTTTCCTCGCGGTCGTGGCGATCCCGATCGCGGTCGGCGTGGCGATCTTGCGTTACCGCCTCTACGACATAGACGTCGTCATAAACCGTACCCTCGTCTTCGGAACGCTCACGGCGACGCTCGCGCTGGTGTACCTGGGGAGCGTCGTCGTCCTGCAGTACGTCTTCCGCGCCCTCACGGGCGAGACCTCCCAGATCGTCGTTGTCGCCTCGACCCTGATCATCGCTGCCCTCTTCAACCCTCTGCGTCGCAGGGTGCAGATGCTGGTCGACAGGCGCTTCTATAGACGGAAGTACGACGCGGGGAAGATCCTCGAGGCTTTCGGCGCCCGTATGCGGGATGAGACCGACCTCAGGGACTTGAGCGGTGACCTGGTCTCCGTGGTGAACGAGACGATGCAGCCCGCGCACGTCCGGCTCTGGCTACTTGTACCGGACCGGATCGACGCGAGAGAGGCGCGGCAACGGTGAGCCGCCAGGGGGTGGGTAGGATCGCGTGGCTTCTGTGTGGGCTGACGCTCGCCATGATCGCCTGCGCCGTCGCCCTCGCCATCCCGAGCGGTTACGAAGTCAGGAACCTGGACTTCCTCCTTACCGAGGCCTCGGCGGCCTTCGTGGGGGCCCTCATCGCCTCCCGGCAGCCACGAAACCCTGTCGGCTGGTTTATCATCGGCCACGCGCTGTGCTTCACGCTGGGCGAGTTCGGCCGCCAGTACGCCATCTACGGCGTCCTTACGAACCCGGGCTCGCTGCCTTTCGCCAGGGCGATGGCCTCGCCGGCGTACTGGGCCTGGTTCCCCGGTCTCATATTCATGCTCTCGTTCCTGCCGCTCTATTTCCCCAACGGGCGCCTGCTCTCGCCGCGCTGGCGTCCCGTCCTCTGGTTTGCCATTCTCGCCACCGTGTTCATCACCGCAGGGACCGTGATCCGGCCGAGCGGTGACGAGACCCGCGGGATCCCGAACCCGCTCGGGGTAGAGGGACATATGTTCCCCGCGGCGTTCGAGGTCGTCGTGCCCGCGCTCTGGTGTCTTCTGGCCATCGTCTCGTCTGTGAGCCTGCTCTTGCGCTTCCGCCGCTCTGTAGGGGAGGAGCGCCAGCAGATCAAATGGGTCGCCTACGCCGTTGCGCTGATGATCTTCTATACCGTCACCTACCAGGTCCTGCCCCGGGATTTTCTGCCGGGCTGGAGTAGCGTCTTCTTCGCCCTCTGCCTGGAGGTCCTGTGGGTCTCCATCGCCATCGCGATCTTCCGCTACCGCCTCTACGACATAGACGTCGTCATAAACCGCACGCTCGTCTACGGCGTCCTGACGCTACTTCTCGCCATGATCTACTTCGGCGGGGTCGTGCTCGTGCAGGCGACGCTCAGGGCTGTGAGCGGCCAGGAGTCCTCGCTCGCCGTCGTCGCCTCCACCCTGGTGATCGCTGCGCTCTTCAACCCTCTGAGATGGCGCATCCAGAATTTCATAGATAGGCGCTTCTACCGCCGCAAGTATGATGCGAGAGAGACGCTCGCCGCGTTCTCTCTGAGGCTGCGAGAGGAGACGGACCTCGACAGGCTGGGTGGAGAGTTGGTCTCTGTGGTGAGGGAGACGATGCAGCCCGGGCACGCCTCGCTGTGGCTGAGGCCGTCCGGCGGTCAGGAACGGCCCGAGAGCGAGTACAGAGGTGTTTGAGATCGTCATTATCGGCGGGGGACCCGCGGGGGTTACGGCGGCCCTGCGCGCCCGCGAGCTCGGCGCGAGCGTCGCGCTCGTCGAGCGCGGAAACATGGGGGGGACCTGTACGAACGACGGCTGCGTCCCAACCCGTGTGCTCGCGAGGGCCGCCCGACTTGTGCGCGACGCAGAGCAGTTCACCGACTACGGGCTCGTGGGAGAGCCGCCTCGGGTAGACTTCGCCAGGCTTCTGAACCGGACGCAGCGTATCGTCTACGAGATCCAGGAGAAGAAGCAACTACGAAGACAGCTCGAGACGGCGGGCGCGAGCGTCCTGGATCAAGCAGGCGACGCCGGGTTTGTAGACGGGCACACGCTCGCGCTCGGGGACGGCTCCCTGATCTCTGGCGAGAAGTTCGTCGTGTGCGCCGGCGGTCACGCCAGGCGGATGGAGTTCCCCGGCAGCGGGCACGCCCTGACCCACAGCGACGTCTGGACGATGGAGAACCTGCCCTCTTCTGTCGTGGTCGTCGGCGCCGCCGCGACGGGTTGCCAGCTCGCCTCGGTCTTCGCGGCGTTCGGCTCCAGGGTGCGCCTGCTCGAGGTGGCGCCGCGCATCCTGGGCGGCGAGGACGAGGTGGTCTCCCGCGGGGTGGCCGACGCGTTCGCCCGCAGAGGCATCGAGATCCTCACCGGCATAGGCGGGGTCGAGCGCATAGAGAAGGAAGGAGAGCTCCTGAGGCTCTCTTATACACAAGGGGATGAGGTTCGCACCATCGACGCTGAGGCCGTCGTGCTCGCCGTCGGCTGGCCGGCCAACGTGGACGCGCTGAACCTCGCCGCAGCGGGGGTCGAGACCTCTCGCGGTTACGTGCTCGTTGACGACGCCCTCAGGACGAGCGCCCCGCACGTCTTCGCAGCCGGAGACGTGACGGGAAGGATGATGCTGGTCCAGAGCGCCACCTACGAGGGTACCCTCGCAGCCGAGAACGCTTCTCTAGGTGAAGCGCGTGATTACAGGCACGCGATCGTCCCGCACGGCGGCTTCACAGACCCCGAGTACGGCAGCGTAGGGCTCACCGAGCGCAGGGCCATCGACGAGGTCGGAGAGGAAGATTGCGCCGTGGCGACCGTGCCCTACGCTGACCTTGATCGCGGGGTGATAGACGGACACCCCGACGGCGCCTGCAAGCTGATCGTCTCCCGCTCCTCCAGGCGCATCCTCGGCGCGCATATAGTGGGCGAACAGGCCGTCGAGGTCGTTCAGCTCGTCGCCGCGGCGATGGGCGCCGGTATGCGTGTCGAGCAACTCGCCGACCTCGAGCTCGCCTACCCGACCTTCACGGCTATAGTCGGGCTCGCAGCCAGGCAACTCGTCCGCGACCTCGGCCTGGTGCCCGTCTCTCCACGGTGGCGGGCTTCAAGTCGCCCCGGCGCAACGGAGTGGGAACATAACGACAGGAGTTGAGCCCCGCGTCGCCCGCGAATCGAGAAAAATCACGAAACTCTCCGAAATAGGCTCTTCGTAACGCTCCTCGTAACGACCTCGTAACGCCGGACCGCTAGGGTGGGGGCATGAAAGGTTCTAAGAGCGAAAGGAGAGGCGAATGAAGATCTCGGTTCTGTCGCGGTGGGTCGGGCCTGTGGCCATAGCGAGCGGCGTGTTCATGGTGTTCTCCGACCTCTCCGGGTTGCCGATCACCGTCCCTTACCTGAGTCAGACTTCCCCGTCGGGCTTCGACGCCGTCGGGTCGGGTTTGATCCTGTGCGCGCTCGTGCTCCTTTTGGTCGGCATGATCGGGCTCTACGCGAGAGAGTCCGCGCCCAACGGCGCGCGGGTCATAGAGTATGAAGAGGCCTTCCCGAGGGATGGTGTGCGGTTTGTCGAGGAGCACCCGGCCCTCGAGGAGTCTCCTCACGAGCAGGCTGAGGATGTCGGCGAGACGGTCTCCGTGCGGGCGTCTCGGGCCGGTGCGCTGGTCGTCGGTACGGGGCTGCTTCTGTTCTTCCTGGCCCGGCACTAGAATGGGTTAAAGGTGCGTAGCCAGGGAGAGCGCAAGGAGTAGTCGTGGCCCAACCATCGCGCAGAGTCGCAGAGCTTCCGTCCGAGGTGGAGGAAGTCTTCAGGGAGTTCAGGACGTGCGAAATGTCCACGCTAGCCAGGGACGGGACCCCGATCACCTGGCCGACCCTGCCCTTCTGGAAGCCCGATGAGGGCCGTTTCATGGTGACAACCTCGATCTCACTCGCCCAGAAGGCGTTCAACGTGAGGCGCAACCCGTGCGTCTCGCTGCTCTTCTCCAACCCCACCGCAAGCGGCCTCAAGAACCCGCCCGCCGTACTCGTGCAGGCCGACGCCGAAGCCCCCGACGAGATTGTGACCGCCGTTACAGGGTTCGAGGACGAACTGCGTATGGCCTACCGGCGGCAGCCGACCTCCCGCATTTACAGCAGCAACCCTCTCACGCGCTACTTTATGGACTGGTACTACATGCGGCTCGTAATCCACGTGACGC
Organism: Actinomycetota bacterium; assembly: GCA_902812425.1. Lineage (GTDB taxonomy): Bacteria > Actinomycetota > Rubrobacteria > Rubrobacterales > Rubrobacteraceae > Rubrobacter_D. Next base: position 384 of record CADDZK010000076.1, on the reverse strand, counting down.
CGCGTCGGATCCTGTGGTGGCCGAGGGGGGATTTCTCGCAGGCGCCGTTCGAGATGGAGACAGACGATGTGGGATGAGATAAAGAAACACCTCCCTGACTTCCAGAGCGCCGTCCTGACGGGCCTGGACGCCGGAGGTTACCCTTTCAGCGTGCGCTGCTGGCCCTATCCCGATAGTACGGGGGCCGAGGTGCTGAGGGTTCAACTACCCGCCGGCACGCCGATCCAGCCGGGCCAGGCGAGCCTGCTCTGCCACAGGCACGACGAGAACCTGTGGAACCTCAAAAGCTTTCTCGTTCGCGGAACCCTGGAGCCGGATGGGCGGGGTTTGATCTTCCGTCCCCGACAGTTCATTCCCGGGGCTGGTATCGGCGGTCCCATGGGC
>CADDZK010000075.1 GCA_902812425.1 Actinomycetota bacterium | reverse complement strand
GTGGCGGAGCGTCCCGGATGCAGATACGGTCTTCCCTCCGGGACGAAGGAAGCGCCAGGCACCAGCCGCTCGACGAGCCCCTTGGCCTCGAAGAAGCCGGCCCTGACCTCGGGTACGTTCCAGCCTGCGGGGCGTACGGTACCAGCGAGCACCACCCCCACCCTGTTCTCCTCCCGCACGCCCATGAGCCTCTCGGCGTGCTCTTCGCCCCGCTCGCCCCTCATGCGGAACCTGCGCACGGCGTCCCTCAGGTCGTCCGGTGGAGGGTCTTCGAAGAACACGTGCCCGATCTCGAAGAGTGCCCCCCCCCGCGCCCCGAAGGCCCTGTTGCGGGCCGCGGCGTCGAGAAGCCCTGGCAGGATGGAGGTCCTCAGATAACTGCCCTCCGCGCTCAGGGGGTTCTTCAGCCGTACGGTCCCGTCGTCCAGCCCGAGGTCCTCCGTCCAGCGCTCGGGGCCGAACGGGTATGTGATGGCCTCGGAGAACCCGAGGTCGGCGAGCAGACGCCTGAGCAGGCGCACCCTGTTTTGCTCCTCCGTAAGTCCCCCTGGCTGCGGGACGGCCGGGAGCGTCTCCGGAACCCGGTCGAGCCCGATGAGCCGCCCGACCTCCTCGACGAGGTCGGCCTCGCGGCGAAGGTCCCTACGGAAGGTCGGCACGGTCGCCGTCAGCAGCCGCCTGTCCTCACGTTCCGTCTCACACCCGAGCGCCTCCAGACGCTCGGCGGCCTCATCGATCTCGACGGGCATACCGAGCAGGAGCTCGGCCCGCGTAAGCCGCAGCGATACGCGCCAGGGCTCCACGGGATCGGGGTAATGGCTGAGGGTGTCGTCCGCGACCCTTCCGCCAGGGTGGTGCGTGAGCAGGGCGGTAACGCGGTCCATCGCGTAGTCCACCATGTTCGGGTCGAGGCCGCGCTCGAAGCGGCCCGAGGCGTCGGTACGCAGCCCGAGCTTCTGGGAGGTGTGGAGGATGTTGCGTCCTTCGAAGGTGGCGACCTCGATCAGGGCGTCCGTGGTCTCGTCCCCCACCTCGGCGTCCTCGGCTCCCATAACGCCGGCGATCACGAGCCCCCGCTCCTCGTCGGCGATGACGAGCATCTCCTCGTCGAGCACGCGCGTGGACCCGTCGAGAAGCGTGATCCTCTCCTCGGGCCTCGCGCGCCTTACGACGATGCCGTCAGTAACCTTCGACGCGTCGAAAGCATGAATCGGCTGCCCCGTCTCCAGCATGACGTAGTTTGTCGCGTCCACGACGGCGTTTATGGGCCGCATCCCCGCGGCGTAGACCCTGCGCCGCATCCACAGAGGCGCCTCCCGACCAGGACCCAGGTCCGAGACGCGCCTCAGGTCGTAGCGTGGGCACAGGTCCTCGGCTTCGACCCTGAGGCGGAATTCTGCGGTAGGCTTCCCCCCGGTTTCGGAGGATGGTTCGGGGACTCTGTAGTCCGTCTTGGTAATGGCGGCGAGTTCACGCGCCACCCCGATCATACCCCACAGGTCGGGCCTGTTCGGGGTCACGTCGATGTCGAGTACGGTCTCCCCGACAGGAAAGTAGTCGGCGACGGGACGGCCGACCTCGTATGACTCGTCGAGGAGCAGTATCCCACCGTGATCCTGTGAGATGCCCAGCTCGCGCTCGCTCATCATCATCCCGTAGGACTCAAGGCCGCGCAGCTTGGCCTTCCTCAGCTTCGTCCCGTCGGCCATCACGCTGCCTGGCAGCACTACGGGGACGCGGGCACCTGGGTAAGGGTTGGGGGCGCCGGCCACGATCTGCACCTCCCTGCCACCGAGATCGACCTTGGCGACGAAGAGACGGTCGGCGTTGGGGTGGAGACCAAACTCGACGACCTCCCCAACGATGACCTCGCCCTCGATCACACCGAGGCGGTAGACGCCGTCGATCTCCTGGCTGCGCAGGCTGAAGAGATCGACCAGTTCGTCGGCGGATAGGTCGAAGTCGAGGTACTCGTGGAGCCAGCTTAACGGAACGCGCAATGGACTTCCCTTCTAGAGACCCGTAATCTTCTACAGAGCGGATGTACCGAATCGAGAGGCTTCAGGCTACAGGTTACAGGCATCGTCTAACTACCCCTGGTGCCTGAAGCCTCGTGCTTTTCGGCCGCTCGACCGGCGAACGATTCCCATAAACCGTGGCTGACTCAAAGTCACGAAAGCCTCTCTTAAAATTGACGCAGAAAGCGGAGGTCGCCCTCGAAGAAGAGGCGCAGGTCGTGGATGTCGTACTTGACCATAGCCATCCTGTCTGGGCCCATACCAAAGGCGTATCCTGTGTACTCCTCGGGGTCGTAGCCCACCTCTTCGAGAACTCCGGGGTCAACCATCCCGGCCCCGAGCATCTCCAGCCAGCCGGCGCCCTTGCAGACCTTGCAACCCGGGTCGGTCCCGCCGCAGATGAAGCAGCTCACGTCCAGCTCGACGCTCGGCTCGGTGAACTGGAAGTAGCTTGGCCGAAGCCTTATCTGGACGTCCTCCCCGAAGACATGCCTCGCCATCGCGGCGAGCGTCCCCTTGAGGTGCCCAAGCGTGAGTCCTTTGTCCACGGCGAGACCCTCGATCTGGTGGAACATCGGGGTGTGCGTCGGGTCGGAGTCGCGCCTGTATGTCCGCCCCGGGCACACGACGTAGACGGGCGGCTCCTGTGCGAGCATCGTCCTGATCTGCATCGGCGAGGTCTGCGTGCGCAAGACCAGCCCCTCGTCCACGAAGAACGTGTCCTGCATCGTTCGCGCAGGATGCCCCGGCGGTATCCCGAGCGCCGTGAAGTTGTAGTAATCGGTCTCGACCTCAGGCCCCTCTGCGACACGGTAGCCGAGGCCCACGAAGAAGTCGACGACGTCGTCTATGATCCTCTGGGAGGGATGAAGGTGGCCCTTCGGAAACGGAACGCCGGGCAGTGTGACGTCCACCGCCTCCTCGCGCAGGCGCTCCTCCCGCTCGCGCGCCGCGACCTCCTCGGTCCTTGAGTCGAGTGCCGCTTCTATCTCGCGCGAGGCGCGGTTGGATGACCTGCCGACCTCCTTGCGCTCCTCGGGCGAGAGGGTGCCGATGCTCTTCTTTATCTCCGTAAGCTCGGCGGAGCGTCCGAGAAAGCGTACCCTGATGGCTTCGAGGGCAGCGGTGGAATCGCCCGACGCGACGGCGGAGAGGGCCTCGGACTTCAGTTGTTCGATACGCTCGCTCACCGTCATAGTGGGCGATTATGGTAGCACACGCGAATACGCCTCGTAGAGCAGGATCGAGGCCGCCACCGAAGCGTTGAGCGATGGCGCAAGCGATGGTATGCCTACCCGCGCATCGCACGTTTCAACGATCTCTTCGGGAAGTCCCTGGCCCTCAGCGCCGATGCAGATCAGGAGCCTGCCCTCCGGCAGAGACCGCGGCGTCTCCCCCGCCTCGGGAACCGCAGCCACGCGTGCGAAATGTGCGCCTCCCGCCTCGGCCAGAAACCGCGCAGACTCCACCTCCCGCGCGACCGGGGTGTGGAAGATGGACCCCATCGTCGCCCTGACAGTCTTCGGGTTGTACAGGTCGGCCGCGCCCCTGGAGAGGGCCACGCCGGCGCCGAAGGCGTGGGCCGAGCGAATAGCTGTGCCGACATTCCCCGGGTCCTGAACCCCGTGCAGCAAGACGATGCGCTGCACAGAGGCCAGCAGTTCGGCTGGGGTTACGTCGAGGAAAGGGAAGACCCCGACGGGGCCGGCCGGGGTCTTCAACGCCGACACGCGACGCACCTGTTCCGCCTCACGGAAAACCTGCACGGGCGGCCTCGGTGCCTCCTCGATGAGCGCCCTGCCTTCGGCAAGGAAGAGGCGTTCGGCCTCACGGTACTTCTTGGTGTTGAGCTTCGCAGCCCGCTTCAGGGAGATCGCCGGCGGGCCCGGCATCCTGGCGGCTACTCGTCTCTCTTGGCGGCCTTCTCGACGTCGCCGACGGTGATGCGTCCGCCCTGGCCCGTGCCTTCGACGGTCGAGAGGTCAACCCCGAGTTCCTTCGCCTTGCGCTCGGCGGCGTCCGTGGCGTGCACCTTGCCCTCTTCCTCGGCCTCCTCTTCCACGTCCTCGACGAGCACGCGGCCCTCGGCACCCGAGCCTTCGACCTCGGAGATGTCTACGTCGAGCTCCTCGGCCCTGCGCTCAGCGGCGTCGGTCGCCTCGACCTCGGTGGTCTCGGCAGAAGTCTCCGGCTCTGCGGTCGGCTTGCTGTGGGCCTGCGGCTGCTCAGGCTCGGTGCTGCGCTCGACCTTCACACGGCGCTCGACCGCTTTACCGTCGAGGGCGTTCTTCGCCTGGGCCACGATGGCGCCGAAGATCTCCGGCTCCGTGACGGCGAGATCGGCCAGGATCTTGCGGTCAAGGTCTATCTCGGCGAGCCTGAGCCCGTGGATCAGCTTCGAGTAGGAGATGTCGTACTCGCGGGCGCCTGCGTTGATGCGTTGGATCCAGAGCGCCCTGAAGTCCCGCTTGCGCTGCTTGCGCCCCTCGTAGGCGTAGACCCCGCTCTTCCAGACCTGCTCCTTGGCCCGCTTGTACGAGGTGTGCTTGGTCCCGCGGTAGCCCTTCGCCTGCTCCAAGACCTTGCGGCGCTTCTTGCGAGCGTGGACGCTGCGCGCTGTGCGTGCCATGCTACCTCACCCCCAGAAGTCGCTTGAGCCGCTTCTCGTCCGAGCGGGTTACCTCGGTCTCCGTGTTGAGCCGCCGCTTCTGCTTGCGGCTCTTCTTCTCCAGGATGTGGTTGTGGCCGGCGCGGCGGCGCTTGAGCCTGCCCTTCTTGCGGACCTCGAAGCGTCCCGAGGCGCCCTGGTGGGTCTTCATCTTCGGCATTTTTCCTCCACGTTTCGTGTGTTTTTCACCTGCGAAGAGGCTCGCGGCACGGGAGTCGAAGCCGTTTCGCCTCTCTCTATCGCCAGGCTAGTGTATCAAACTGTTGCTTAACTGCGAGTGGCCCTCTCCCTGCGCCCGTTAGGCTGGGGGCTCTGCGCCTCCGAGGGCTGCGCCTCCCTGGTCTCCTTCTTCGGGGCCATGACCATGACCATGTTGCGCCCGTCGAGGTTCGGCTGGCTCTCGATGCGCCCGAGGTCCTCAAGGTCGCTCGCGAGCCTCCTCAGAAGCCTCTCTCCCAACTCGGGATGCTGCACCTCTCGCCCGCGGAACATGATCGTGATCTTCACCTTGTCGCCGCCGCGCAGGAAACGCTCGACGTGACCGCGCTTGGTGTTGAAGTCGTGGTCGCCTATCTTGGGGCGGAGCTTGATCTCCCGCACGTTGACGTTGACCTGCTTTTTGCGGGCCGCCTTGCGGGCCTGCTCTTTCTGGTACTTAAACTTGCCGTAGTCCATCAGGCGGACCACAGGCGGGTTTGCATTCGGGGCGACCTCTACCAGGTCAAGGTCGGCCCTCTCACCGTAATCCATAGCCTCGCGGATGTGCTTTATCCCGAGTTGCTCGCCGTCGGCCGAGATCAAACGCACCTCGCGCGCCCGGATCTGACCGTTTATTCGTGGTTCCTCTTCAGTCGCTACTGCGCACCACTCCTCTCGAAATCGAGTTTTCGGGGCCGTTCGTCCACCACGGACGATAAATTTGCTCGTGCGCCGGACGGACGCGGACCCCAACTACGAGCGCGATTATACCGCGGGCCCGCGTCCCGTGTCTATACGAAACTATCGGCGCGAGCGGACCTCCTGCGTGACCCTCTCAGCGAAGTCTTCGAGCGCCGTCTCCTCCTGCTGCTTCTCCCCGCGCCTGCGCACGTTGACGGTACCCTCCTCGGCCTCCCTGTCCCCGACTATGAGGAGGTAGGGGACCTTCTGGCGGGCGTTCTCCCTGATCTTCTTCTGCATGCTGTTCTGCGAATCGTCGACCTCGACGCGTAGCTCCCTCGCGCCGAGCTTCTCCTGAACCCCGCGGGCGTAGTCGAGGTGCCTGTCCGCGACGGGGATGACGACGACCTGCACGGGAGAGAGCCAGACCGGAAAGGCGCCGGCGTAGTGCTCGATGAGGACGGCCATGAACCTCTCCGTGGAGCCTGTGACGGCCCTGTGCAGAAGCACGGGAGTATGCGCCTTTCCGTCCTCACCGATGTACTCGCAACCGAGCCTGGCCGGCTGGATGAAGTCGACCTGGATGGTGGAGAGCTGCCACTCACGCCCGAGCACGTCCTGCGCCATGAAGTCCGCCTTGGGGCCGTAGAACGCCGCCTCACCGGCCTCCTCGTCGTAGGCGATGCCCGCGGTGTCGAGGGCCTCGCGCAGCTCCTTCTCGGCCCGCGACCACTTGGCGTCGTCTGCGACGTACTTGGCCGAGTCCTGGTCGCGCAGCGAAAGCTGAACCCTGTACTCCGCGAACCCGTAGGTATCGAGTACCTCGCGGACTATCTCGAGGGCGCGCGCGAACTCCTCCTGGATCTGCTCCTCCGTGCAGAAGACGTGCGCGTCGTCCTGCGTGAGGCTGCGTACCCGCGTGAGCCCATTGAGCTCCCCGCTCTTCTCGTACCTATACAGCGTCGCGAACTCGGCGTAGCGGAGCGGGAGGTCCCTGTACGAGTGCGACTGGGAGTTGTAGAGCGTCATGTGACTCGGGCAGTTCATGGGCTTCAGGCGGTAGCGTGTGTCGCCGTCGACCATCGGCGGGAACATCGAGTCCCTGTAGTGCTCCAGATGTCCCGATTTCGCGTAGAGCGCCTCGTTGACGAGATGCCCCGTCCAGACGTGCTCGTAGCCGAACCTCGTCTGGACCTCGCGCACGTAGCCCTCCATGAGGTGCCTGAGCATCTCGCCCTTGGGTAGGAAGAGAGGGATGCCTGCGCCTGTGTCGGGCGAGAACGTGAAGAGCTCGAGGTCCTTGCCGATCTTGCGGTGGTCGCGCGACCTCGCCTCCTCGAGCCGCCTGAGGTAGGCCTTGAGCTCCTTCTCCGTCGGCCACGCCGTACCGTAGACGCGGGTGAGCATCGGGTTCTTCTCGTCGCCGCGCCAGTAGGCACCGGCTATGTTCTGGAGCTTGAAGGCGCCGAGCCTGCCCGTGCTCGGGACGTGCGGGCCGCGGCAGAGGTCGAAGAAGTCACCCTGCTTGTAGACCGTGATGTCCCCGTCTTCGAGGGCCTCGACGATCTCCGTCTTGTAAGGGTTGTCCTGGTAGAGCGCCTCGGCCTCGGCCTTCGAGACCTCCTCGCGCTCTATCGGGAGGTCGCGCGCGACGATCTCGCGCATCCGCTCCTCTATGCGCGGCAGGTCATCGTCCGTGATACGCCCGGCGACGTCGATGTCGTAGAAGAAACCGTTCTCTATCGGCGGGCCGAGGGTCAGCTTGCTACCCGGATAGAGCTCCAGTATGGCCTGGGCCATCGCGTGCGCCGTCGAGTGGCGCATGACCTCGAGGCCCTCGGGGGAGTCTTTTGTGATCACCTCGAAATCTCCCCCGCCGTTCAGCGGGGCGTCGAGGTCGATCAGGCGCCCGTCGAGCTTGGCGACGACGGCGTCTCGGGCGAGGCGTTTGCCTATCTTCTCGGCGACATCCCGGGCCCTGGCGCCCGGTTCCATCTCTAATTGTGTACCGTCGGGTAGCTTGACGGAGGCCATTAACGCACCTTTCTTGGCAAGGGTGGATGAAGGGAAACGCGAGAGGGGCTAGGTAGTTCGCCGCAGCGCGAAGCCCGCGCAGCGCTGTGGACGATAGTGGATCCGAACCACTGACCCTTTACGCGTCCATGCTGTAACATGCTCTTCCATACCTTGCCCTAGTTTACACAATCCCGCGAAAACAGCATAGTATCGAACGGCGAGGTTTTCCCAACCTTTCAGGTTCTCGCCCCGATCGTGTTCCAGCCCCCTCTTCCAGCCCCCTCTGGAAAACGGCACCCCGGACATCGTAGTACGGGCGCCGCAGGAGGAGGAGGCGTCATGACCGGGGTGAAGGAGCTGGAAGTGGCCCTGTAGGGCGTGAGCAGTCACGGCGCGCCTTCAAAGCCCGGTTCTTCTAGGCGCCTTGTTGTTTATTCTGGTCGGCCATCCCTTGTGCATAGCGACCTTGCTCGGTGTCCACTCTCTCGGCGGCCTCGGCCGAGCTCCACCCGTAAATGAGCGTGGCAACGCGGATCGCCTCCTCACGGGGCAAGTCCCTGAGTTTGGCGAGATCTGGCTCTCTTCTCCAATTCTCGCCCCCGTAAGATGACGACCTTCGTGCCCGCGATACCCAATCCTTCTGTCCTGCGAAGGAGTTCGGGGCTATGTTCATCCTCAGCCAGTAGCGCGCCGCCGTCTGCACCATCTCGTTCCAGGGCACCTCGTCAGAGAGCTTGTCGAGGTAGCCGTTGGCTCCCAAACCGTAGGCGCTACGCACGTCTTCGGGATGGACGGAAGAAGTCAGGACCACCACAGGGACGAACATCGTCTGCTCTGCGGCGCGCATCTTGCTCAGCACCCTGAAGCCGTCCATCCGAGGCATGCTGAGGTCCAAGAGGACAAGACCCGGCATGTCTGTAGCGGCTCGCCTGGGATGAAACAGGTATTCGATGGCCTCTACACCGTCGCGGGCAAGCAGCACTTCGTCCGCAACCCCCTCTCCCTGCAGCAAGATGGCCCTGGTAAGCTCCGCGAAGTTCGCGTCGTCGTCCACCAGTAAGATAACCCCGTGTGCCACGGTAATACCCTCCGTGTCGGGTACATTGACCTCTATCGTCCGTCGGAGGCTAGCAACACTATGGCCGAGCGCGCAACCCCCAAATTACGTATCTTCTAACCTCGTTCCTCATTGCCTCGGGCCCCGAGCAAGGACGGGCCTGCATGGCAACGCCTTCAGGCTGCCGGCAGGAAAGACGATACCCAGCCCTTTCTAGCCCCCCGTAGCCCCGGTTCTTTCGGCGCGAGACCTTCGGTAGTAGGGCTCGTCTGTGGTGTCCCTGGCTCGTAGAACCGGATGTCTCGGACGACGGTTGGGAAGCCGCTCCCTTCCGTTCACCCGTATACCCTGGTACCCACTACCCGCCACACCGCCGGCGGGACCCCTACCGCATGGGCCGAGGAAGGACGAAGGCCGGGCGCTGATCGGTGCGATGAGATGGCGGCCCGGCCAAGGGGAACCACGAGGGCGGATTCTGGGAAGAACCTGCCCACGTCACCACCCTACGAGACGCGGCAGGAGCGGCGCATCTGCCGTATGGCATATCTTTCGAGAAGATCATGATCTAGAGCCGGAGCCTGAAAACCCAGGCCCGATGTGCCCACCTGCGGCCAGATGCGTCCGGCAGGCCGACCCCGGCACGGTTAGTGAACAGAGGCCCCTGACAAGTTCCGGGGCCTCTTCTTGTGCTCTGAGTCCTGACCTCGAGTAAAAGGCATTAGCGCTGTGGGCGATAGTGGATTCGAACCACTGACCTCTTCCGCGTCAAGGAAGCGCTCTCCCCCTGAGCTAATCGCCCTAATTAGTGCGTGGACGCCTTCGCCACTCCGAGAGGCGGCACCCGGAATCGAACCGGGGTACAGGGTTTTGCAGACCCTTGCCTAACCACTCGGCCATGCCGCCAGCGGCGCCGCTTTGCTCCGCAAACCGCGGCCAGAGCGGAAGACGGGATTCGAACCCGCGACCCTCACCATGGCAAGGTGATGCTCTACCAGCTGAGCTACTTCCGCACGCGGCACTAATTTAGCACGGGGTCAGGGCTCTTACAAGCGCCCCTTCAACCACCTTCTGCGCGAGAAAACCACGTAGCGCATGATAAAGAAGCTGAGGACGGAGGCCACCGTGACGGAGAGGATCTTGGCAACGTTACCGGCCAGATACGTGGGGACCTCCGTGTAGACGATGACGGGGTGGATGAGGGCCCAGAACAGACCGTTGCTCACCCCGATGTTCACGAGCACCTGCAGGGCGAAGAGCACTATCTGCCTCAGGTCGTGCTCGGCCCTGCCGCGGAAGGTCCACAGCGTATTCCACACGTAGCTGTTGAGGTTCGCCAGGACGAGCGCGACGCCGTTGTAGATCACCAGCAGGTGCACGTCGCGCGTCGGGTCCAGCCACAGGAACAGGTTCAGGACTCCGATGTCTACGGCGGCGTTGGAGAACCCGACTATCGAGAACTTCGAGAAGCGTTTCCCCCCGCTCTTGAGCCTGGCCTTCGCCTCGCTCATCTGTCCCCCACCGCCCGTTGGTAGTATCCGCGCAACGTGCGCGTAGAAGACGCCCAGTCGCGCCTCTCGGCGGCCGCGCGGGCGTTGCGCCCCATCCGCGCGCGGAGGGCGTCGTCGGAGATGATCTTCCGGACGGCGCCGACGAGATCCTCATCGGAACCGGGATCGTAGAGAAATCCCGTCTCGCCGTCGCTTACCACCTCGCCGGTCGCGCCCGTCCTGGCCGCGAGCACGGGCAGCCCCGAGGCGAGGGCTTCGATCATCGCCATCCCCAGCGTCTCGGTGGTCGAAGGGAACAGGAAGGCGTCGGCCGAGGCGAACGCGGCCGCAAGCTCCTCACCCTGCAGCGCTCCCGTGAAGACCGTCGGCGTGTCCGCGTACGCCTCTTCGAGGTCCCTGCGCGCCGGTCCGTCCCCGACGAGCGCCAGACGTACTCCGGGCACCTCGCGCAGAACGACCCTCAGCCTGCCGATGTTCTTCTCGTGGCCGAGGCGTCCGACGTAGAGCAGAAGCCGCTCGGCGGGATGCCCGTTCGTGAGCCTGACCCGCCAGTCCTTCGAGAACCTGTCAGGATGGAAGCGCTCCGCGTCGACACCCTGCGGCCACAGATGCAGCCGCTGGATACCCTCTCCCGAGAGATACCGGCGCGTTGCCTCCGAGGTACAGAGGTTGATGGCAGCCCTGTTGTGCAGCGTCCTGATGTGCCAGCGCGTGATCAGATCGAAGAGCTCCAGCCCGTAGAAGCGGGCGTATGCGGCGACGTTGGTGTGATAGGAGGCTACCAAGGGTACGCCCAGGCGACGGGAGTAGAACGGCGCGCCCCATCCCAGGATGAACGGGTTGACGGCGTGGATGAGATCCGGCGCGAACCGACGCAGCGCCGCACCGACGCCGGGGTTGATGGGGGCCAGCTTTATCTGAGGATAGGGCGGGAAAGGTACGCTCGAGACCCTGTGGATCGGGACCCCCTCGTAAGAGCCAGGTCCCTCTCCGTATTTCGGGGCCACGACCAGCATCTCGTCGCCCATCCTGAGCAACTCTTCTATGGTGTAGCGGAGCCTCGTGACTACACCATCTGTGGCCGGTAGGAAGGTCTCCGTGAAGAACGCGATCCGCAAGCGGCCGTCGCGTCCCCTCTACCGACGACCGCGCGGTGCCGCGACGGACAGCCTACGGTCGCTGGAGATCAGGGGACGCACAGGCTTCCGTTCTACGCCGGTACAAACGTACTCTATACCCCACCTCACAGGTTCGAGACGATAGCCTGCGTGAACTCCTTCGTACCGGCGCTCCCGCCCAGATCCTTCGTACGGGTCTCAGGGCTCTTGAGGGCGGCTTCGATCCCGGTCTGCATCCTATCGGCCTCCTCAGCGTAACCGAGATGGATGAGCATGTTCTTGGCCGAGAGCAGCGTCGCGAGCGGGTTGGCCCGGTTCTGCCCGGCGTACTTCGGAGCCGAGCCGTGGACGGGCTCGAAGACGGCGATCTCCTCCCCTATATTCGCTCCCGGCGCGACGCCGAGCCCGCCCGTAAGCCCGGCACACAGATCGGAGAGAATGTCGCCGTAGAGGTTCGGGCAGACGAGCACGTCGTAGAGGTTGGGCTTCATAACGAGCTGCATGCACATGTTGTCCACGATGCGGTCGTCTATCTCCTCGAAGTCGTTCTCGTAGTCTTTTGCGACCTCGAAGAAGACGTCCCTGAAAAGACCATCGGTGAACTTCATGATGTTCGCCTTGTGGACGACGGTGATGTGCTTGCGGCCCTGCTCCTTGGAGCGCTCGAAGGCCATGCGGCAGATCCGCTCGGTCCCCTCGCGGGTGATGATCTTGATCGACTCCGCCGCGTGCTTGCCGACCGTGTGCTCGACGCCGGCGTACAGATCCTCTGTGTTCTCGCGGTAGATGATGAGGTCGATGTTCTTGTACGGTGTCTCGATGCCGGGCAGGCTCAAGGATGGCCTGATGTTCCCGTAGAGGTCGAGTTCCTTGCGGAGCGCCACGTTCACGGAGCGGAACCCGGTCCCGACGGGCGTGGTGAGCGGCCCCTTTAGCGCCACCTTGTTGCGCCTGATGGATTCGAGCACCGAGTCAGGCAAGGGCGTGCCTTCCCCGTCCATCACCGTCTCGCCGGCTTCGGCTATCTCCCACTCGATATCGACGTCGAGTGCGCCCACTACCTCCTTCACGGAGTCGGTGAGATCCGGCCCTATCCCGTCGCCCGGTATGAGAGTAACTGTCTGCGCCACGCGCAAACCCCCTTCGCTATAGACCGCGAACTAGTATAGCGGTCGGGTGCGCGGGCGGCTAACCCTATTTCAGGTGCTCTAGCGCAGGTTCGCCGGCTACTGCTGGCTGCTGAAGAACAGCGCGGCCCCGACGAGGGCGATGAGTGCAAGGACGAGCAGGAGCACTATGACAGCAGGGATGAGGACCACGATCGCGGCCTTGCCCGTGGTCGTGGTATGGACCTCTCTAATCCCCACTATGGCAAGGTAGATGCCGTACAGGCTGGCTATCCAGCCGATGATGGGTATCCAGCTGACGAGGGAGGTAACAGAAGAGTACGCGCTCACCCTGAGCGTGCCCTCGAAGCCAGCGTTGCGCGAGCCTATGATCAGCATGACGAGCAGGTGCAGTATGCCCGCCCCGATGAACAGGCCGATGGCGGCGAAGATCGGGGCTAGGATTATGGAGACGAGGAAAGAGCCGAAGCCCTGGCTGCCGCTAATACCCACGAGGCCGAGCAGGCCGCCGAGGATCGCCGAGACCTCGTAGCAGATGATCGCGAAGATCAAGGGGTTTATGAAGTCACCCTCGCGCCTGATGCCCCTGAAGAAGGAGGCCGGCGCCGTGACGACGCTCCTTACAGCGTTTATGAAGCTCTGGACGGGATCCTGGTAGTTGAACTCCCCGCCGGAAGCACCACCAGACACGCGGGGAGGCGCCCCACCCGACCCCCCGGAGGAGCCACCCGGCTCCGCGCTCCCGCCAGATCCCGTGTTGAAATCCACGCGATTCTCCTCTCCCATCGCACTACGGATAACTAGTAGAAATGTACACGTTATGGGAAGATTGCGCAACTGCAAAGGGGATTGTTCGGGGGTGCGGTTCGCTGCCGCGTGGGGCCTGATCGGCGGTGCCTCGCAGGGGAACGGTGTGCTGTAGAAT
>CADDZK010000074.1 GCA_902812425.1 Actinomycetota bacterium | reverse complement strand
GTTATGCGGTCCGCCTTCTACCTCGCTGTACCGGATGTTCTCGATCAGTGCAGGAAGGCGCCTTCCTGTGGATTCGATGGGGAATATCCGGTCTTCAGTACCCTGAACTACCAGGGTAGGCAGGTCGATGCGCGGGAGGTCGGCGCGGAAATCGGTCAGCCACGCGTCGATGCAGTCGAGGGTACCCTTGGCTGAGGAGCCCCCCGCGACGTTGAAGCTCATCTGCCACGCCTGCTCGCTTATGCGAGTATCGCCGAATACGTCCACGTTGTAGAAGTCGTCGAGAAACGCCTTTATGTACGCTGGACGGTCGGCGACGATGCTCTTCTTGATCCCGTCGAAGACGCTTCGGTCCATGCCCTCGGGATTGTTTGGCGCCTTGAGCAAGAAAGGCGGAAGGGGCGCTAGCAGGACCGCTTTGCTCACCCGATCAGATCCGTGATTACGCAAGTAGCGCGTTACCTCGCCTGTGCCCATCGAGAACCCGACCAGTGTGGCGTTGCGGAGATCGAGCCGCTCCATCAGGGCGTCAAGGTCTTGGGCGAAGGAGTCGTAATCGTAACCGAAGGCCGGTCGGCTGGAGTTTCCGAATCCCCTACGGTCGTAGGCGATGACACGGTATCCGCCGTCCAGCAGAGCAAACATCTGCTTTTCCCAAGAGTGCCCACTCAGAGGAAACCCGTGGATTAGAACGACCGGCGTACCTCTACCGTGATCTTCGTAATAGAGATCTATGCCGCCGGAGTTCTCCTCACCAACCCTAACGTAGGGCACGCGTCCCTCCTTTATCTAGCCATACGTCGCTCACGTCGTCCTCGTCCGCGCAGAGCCTCCTTCGGCAGGTTCTTGCGGCGCCATGTAGATAGCCCCGCGAAGCCGCTCCCCACGACGACGACCTGTAGCCTTCGCTTCGGCCTACCTCCCATGTGCTGCGCCCCTGTGTTCTCCATTTTGGTCTCCTGAAGATGCCAGTCAGGACGGCACCCACAGTACGGAACGGCTCTTACTGCCGCATCGGTCATATGACTTAGATTTTGTCAACAGAATCTCCCTAGGGGGCGGGTGCCCGTAGGCTCGACGACCTGGGCTCTTGCTTAGGGCCTAGCGTTGACGAGTGCGTCGTGCAACTGACCGCGCGAGGTAATACCGAGCTTGGGGAAGGCGTGGTGGAGGTGGGCCCCGACCGTGCGGTGCGAGATGTAGAGTTGCTGGCCGATCTCTCGGTTGGAGAGGCCCGAGGCGGCCATGCGGGCGATCTGGAGCTCCTGCGGCGTCAGATCGTGCAGCGGGTCATGCTCGCGCGTGCGGCTAGCGACGCCAGCCGCACGCAGCTCATGGCGCGTCCGCTCGGCCCATGCCAGAGCGCCGAGCGCATCGAAAGTCGTCTTGGCTGCACCGAGCTTTGCCCGCGATTCGACCACCCGACGCTGGCGGCGCAGCCAAGTACCGTACGCCAGCTGCAACCGCGCGCGGGCGAAAGGCCAGCGCGCCAGATCGGTGGAGAGCCCCGCAGCGAAAAGTGTCTCAGCCTCGGTGTCTTCGGCCAGCAAGGGCCGGGCGTACTCAAGCGCGATGCGCAGTCGCGGTGAGGGCATCGGACCGGAGGCGGCCTCCGCCTGAGCGAGCATCGCCCTCGCCTCGTCGCGCCGCTCGGTATGAAGGGCGGCCTCGGCGAGGTCCCCGACCGCCCAGAGCTTCTTCCGGTAGTGCTCCGAGGGCTCGTTGGGATCGAATGTGCGGATCAGATACTCGTAGGCGTTGACGTAGCGACCGGCACCCAACGCGGTGATGCCGCGCGCCGTCTGGACGTCCCAGAGAACAGCTTTGCCAAGCATCGGAAGGATAGAGCGCTCGGCTTCGGCAGCAAGGGTCTCCGCCTCGTCGAACTCTCCGCGCAGTCCTGCGATCAGCGCCTGGGTGGCGCGCGAACTCTCTGCGAACAGCGGAAGCCCGCTCTCGGCAGCGAGCATGCGGCCCTCGTCTGCATCGGTCATGGCGATATCCAAGCGCCCGAGTTGGACGCCAGCCAGCGCGCGCGTAACGACAGCCTGCGCCAGCAGCGCAAGCCGCCCCTGCGCGCGCAGTCCGGCGATCGCCACCGTCAAGGCGTCCACCGCAAATTCGAGGTCGCCGACCGCGTAGCCGGCGAGCCCGAGCACGCGCGCGGCGATGGGGTCGTCTTTCGAGGGGAGCGGTGCGCGTGAAAGGTGCGGCAAGACCTCCGCTGCGCGATTGGTGCGATCTACCATGGCGAGGATAGCAAGACGCTCTGGATCGTCGCTGGGCATGCCCAGCCGCTCCACTGCCTGCACGAGAAGCTCCCGCCGCTCCACGCTCCGACCAACCCACCACGACTTTCCCGCGGCACGCCTAAGGAGGTTCATGGCAAAGTCGGGATCTCGATGCCAGGTTTGCTCCGTGACCCCGATCACCCGCTCTACGCCAACGGTGTCTTCGCCAGTATCGAATGCCTCGCGGATCAGGACCATCCGTTGGCGCTCGACCGAGGCTAACTGAAGTCGTTCGGCCTCGGCCAACAAACCCAGCACGAGTTCGCGGTGGCCGAGCTCGTACGCCAACTCCGCCGCATCGAGAAGCCGCCGCGCCTTGCGCAGACGATCCTCGCTGAGCTCGATAGCGCGTTCGAGTGCACTGATCGCCACACCGATCGCGCCTCGCCGTCGTGCTCGCGTGGCCGCTGCCTCGAGTGCCGCGGCCACGCGCTCGTCGTGCCCGACGAGCGCGGCTGCACGATGCCATACCTGCCGATCGGGCTGGTCGTCGAGCATCTGAGCGACTGCCGCGTGCGCGGCCCTGCGCTCGGCAAGACTCGCCGTCTGGTAGACGGCAGAGCTCACCAGCGGATGACGGAAGGTGATCGAGGTACCGTCGACCCGGACAAGCCGGCTCGCGATCGCTGGCGCGAGGTCTTCGACCGTCAGTTCGCCCCCGTCGATCACCGCCGCGGCGGCGAGGATCTCGCCCAGATCGCCCTCTTGATCTACGGCTGCCGATAGCAGCAGGTTTCTGGTGCGCGGAGGCATGCTGGCGATCCATGTCCCAAACGCCCATTCCAGCCGTTCGGTCAGCGGCAGCGGCATCGGCAGGGTTGAGCGGCCACCGATTTCGTATGACCCGAGCAAAACCGGCAGCTCGATCAGGGCGAGCGGGTTGCCGCCGGTCTGCTCGCGCAACTGCGCCCGTACGGCGGGCGCAAGTTGGCGTCCGTGCGCGTCGAGCAACGACTCGGACGCGGCGTCGTCAAGGCCACCGAGCCTAAGCTCAGGAAGTCCAGCCTCATCGAAGAAGCTCTCCTCACCATCGCGGCTGGCCATGAGTACAACGATCTCCTCGTGCTCGACACGTCGTGCGACGAAGGTGAGCACGTCAGCCGTGGAGCGATCTAACCAGTGCGCGTCCTCTGCCACGATCAGCAGCGGCACGTGCTCGGCCGCGTCGGACAGCAGTTCGAGGACCGCGAGCGCGATCAAGAAGCGCTCAGGGGCTTTAGGGGCCTCCGCCATTCCGAAGGCGGCAAGCAGTGCCGTTCGCTGTAGCGTTGGCAGCCTGTCGGCCTGCCCGAGTATCGGAAGCATGAGCTGGTGCAACCCCGCGAACGGCAGCTGCGTCTCGGACTGCACACCGGTCGTGCGCAGTACCCGCATCCCAGCATCCTCCGCGCGGCGGCACGCCGCCGCAATCAGGGTGGATTTGCCGATGCCCGGCTCGCCCCGCACGAGCAGCGCTGCGCCACGCTCGGAAACGCCGTCGACCAGCTGTTCAAGCCGAGCTAGCTCTTGCTCACGGCCGAAGATCGGACCACCGGCAGCTCCGTGGATAGAGCTTGAAGATGTTGCCATGCCGATGACAATTGTAACCCTATATCACACCACATCGCCTAGTCACACTAAAGCGAGTAGCTGACGGATTCTGAATAGGTGTAGTGGAAGCAAGAAATTCGTCCGTCAGAACCCTGGCAACCGATTTCGATGAGCGACCGGTGGCGCGCACACAGGCGCATATTTATCCATCACCATAGCACCTTGTGGTCGGCCACCCGCCGCACCATGACTGAAAACCAATGCTTAGCAGCGATCCACACGCGTTTCATCCAGGGTTCTGGATGTGAATTTCGTAGAAGGGGTGCTCTAAGCATTAGGTGAATGATCTTGGTCTCTCTGAGTGCTGGTAAGCACCCAAATTACAATGGGCTCAGTTTCGAGCCTTTTCGCTGATCTTGAGGCCTTGCAGCGCCAAGCGACCCTCTTCTCCGGAGAACCAAGGGTGTGAGACACGCTACGTTAGCTATCGCATTAATCTTGTGTCGACAATGATGAGGTTTTGTAGAATTATCAAGCCGTTCGTTGGTGGATCGGCCGCGGACCCTAACGACTTGACAATGTTCCCGTAGGGAGACGAGGGATGAGTCGAGGCCCCGGGATCATGCAGCGACGTATCTGTGAGACCCTCAGCGTCGCCGAAGGCGCAGAGCTTCCGCTCCGGGAGCTGCGCCGCCGACTCGGGGAGCCCGACCGCTCGAACCTACGCCGCGGCATCCACGGTCTCTTGGAGCGCGGCCTCGTGGAGGAGACCTGTTCGGGAAAAGAGCGCCGCCTCAAACTCACCCTCTGGGGTTTTCTTTTCGTAAACCCTCTGCCTAGAATCGCCCATCGCCCGCGCGTCAGTATCGGCACCAGGCTGGGAGAAGAGCTGCGTGCGCGGAGGGAGGCCAGGGAAGCGGAGCGGCGCAGGCTGGAGGCGGAGGCGGCCAAGGGGTCCAGATGGATCGGCTATAAGCACCGCTTCGAGCGCCGACGGTTTCCCGGACCGACCCAGGCGCGGATTCTGAGCGTGTTGTGGGAGTACGCCGATCCTCTGGATGAGGGCTTGCCGGTGGCCGCAGTGAAGGCGATCGTGGGCGGGGACCGCTCCAATACGCGCAGAGCCATGAGGACGCTGCTTCTGCGCGGGCAGTTGGAGGAGTCAGAGGATGGCGAACGCATCCGCCTCTCCTACTCTACTGCCCTTTGGTTCTCCGTGGTTCCGCCGGTCCCTATCGAGCCCATAGACGATGAACTCGCGAGTGAGATTCTCAAGTTGCACCAAGGCCCGGATCTCGCCCGGCGGCCCTGAGAACCTTCGCGCCGGGAATACCGCTCACGGTCAGACCCCCGTCTACGCCCAGGAGCACCTCGAGCCGGAGCATACGATAGATCCGGTGACGCTCTTCTGCTTCAAGACCTTCCAGGCCATCCGGCGGCGAGCCGACGTAGGTCCTGACGAGGTCGTCCCTGTCTCGCTCCAACCCCGCCACGTCCTCGCAACGATCCCCGATCGCCTCCAACTCTTGCAGGGCAACCTCACGTGTGCTCTCGATCTGCTCTAGCCTCGCGGTCAACTCGTCGAAGGTCATCAGACCCTTGGCCGTCATCTCCTGGTAGCCAGCGCGCATGTGGTCAGCCTCTGCCAGCCTCTCCAGCCACGCCCTGGCCTCTACACCGGGATCGCCGCGTTCGCCTTTGCGTGCCTGCCTTATCATGGCATCGAAGCCACCGCGCACCTCGTCTGCGCCCGCGAGCAGGTCGCGGACTATCCGCTGCACCGCCGCCTCCAAGGGCTCGGCGCGGTAGCTCCTGCGATTCGGGCACGCCTCCCTTCCCTCGCGGCGCTTCGCGCAGGCGTAATAGAAGTAGCGCTTCTCTGCCTTTCGCGTAACGCAGGTTCTCATGCGCCACCCGCAACCGCCGCAGCGAAGTACGCCCCCTGAAAGCTCCCAGAACCGGTCGTCCCTGGTGGAGTTCGACCGGTTCTTTAGCACGACCTCCCTCGCCGCGTCGACGACCTCTCGCGGCACACCGGAGTCGGGTACGGGCACGGCGATCCACTCCGCCTTCGGCTTCGGGACGGCCTTTACGCTCCGCCGGTAGACGCGACCCTTGCACGAGACCTCAGAGACCTGCTCGCTCGTCCAACGCTCACGGTTGTACCACCAGATACCGTATCGTTTGTCGGGATCGAGCCACGCGGCGACCTCCGGCGTCATCAGCTTCGCGACCTTCTCGTAGGTGTGGGGTTTGTACACGTCGTCGAGTATGAAGCGGCGTATGACCCACGTCGACCAGCGCCTGTTACCGGCCGGCGTCGGCACCTTCTCGGCTTCGAGGTCCCTCTTCACCGCGTTCAAAGTCCGTCGCTCGGCCCCCACCATGTGAAAGATGCGCCTTACCACCCGCATCGTTGCCTCGTCCACCTCGTAGCCGTCCCGCGCCCCGTTGAACCGGAATCCATAGTTGGGTCTGGTTCCCCCGGAGATCTTCCCCTCGCGCGCCTTGCGTAGCTTCCCCCTCTGGGTCCGCTCGGCGATCTTCACCCACTCATGCCTGGACAGGTCCTCGTCAGCGGCTCCTCGGTCGTACAGGAACTCGAGCCTGCAACCCTTCGCCGCGAACTCGTGTTGCAGGAGGTGGTAGTGTTCGGGCTCCCTCGCCAAGCGGTCCAGATCCTGTGACACCACCGCCGAGATGCCCCCTGCGGCCACCAAGCCACGTACCCGGTCCATCCCGGGTCGCTCCAGGCTCATCCCACTTACCCCGAGATCCGTCACCTCTTCGAGTACCTCGTACCCAGTGCGGATCGCGTACTCCCTGAGCGCCTCCAGTTGCTGGGCTATCGAGTAGCCGCTCCTGACCTGGCCCCGGGTCGAGACGCGAACGTAGAGGATGACTCGCTGGCGGCTGCAGCCCTCGGTACCGTTCAACGTCACCTCCCGTGCTTCTTCGTGTAGACGAACACGACTACTCTCTGCGTGCCCTCGCAGCGAGGACATGGCACCCACCGCCCGACCCGTACGCCTTCCAGCAGAGATGGGTCCTGGTATACGCGGCCTCGATCGCAGCGGCGGCACTCACGCTCCTTGTATGCGGGACCGCTCATATTCCCGCTCCCCCGACCGTCGCAGCAGTACCGATGTCGGCGGGGCCAGGTAGAGGCGTGATGTGATGGTGCTCGCCGTCTTCGTAGCCGCACGCCAAGAGGGCGCCCGTGCGCCCGTTCATGCTTCCGGCGGATTTCCCGCACCCAGTGCGACGCTTGGGGACTCGTAATCCCGACCCGTCGCTGGGTGGAACCCCCTCCCATTGCTGCCGTCGGCACGCGAAAACCTCGCGCGCTAGACTGATCTCGGCCACGGTGGGCTCCTTTCTTCCGTGGTCCGGGCCTCGGGGTGTTGCAGCACCGCCGGGGCCACCTCTTTATCTGCGCCTCATTATAGCGAGGACACCACGTTTTGTCAACGTTTTATACACGTTATTCGATGTCTGGTGTATAATGGCGCAACGTCGAGAAAGGAATATCTATTTGGAGGCACCCACGTCCAAGCGACGGCGCAGCCGGATAAAAGTAGATGCGGAGGCCCTGCGGCAGTTGCGGGAGAGCTTCCCTTTGACGGTGCGAGAGCTGTCCGAGCGCAGCGAGGTCTCGCATAACACGATCACGATGATCGAAAATCGCCACCGCACAGCTAACCCTTCCACCGTGCGGAAACTAGCAGCGGCGCTGGGGGTAAAGCCTAGCGAGTTGATGTGGAAAGAGGGCGGGTAGGGTGCGACCAATGCAGCCGCAGATCGGGTATCGGGATAAGAGCGACCCTCAAGTACCTTACACTTTTTCTCTAGCACGCCGGGTCCCAGATCAGCAAGACCAGACGTTTGGAAAATGCCTGACGCAGATGTTGTCGCTTACCGGGCGTTCGGGAAGTTTTATCCACTCCATGGGGTAACGGGCTTAAACGACAACGTAGGGGCTTTTCGTTTGGAATTCTACCCTGAGGAGGGCGAGGAGCTCATCATCCTCGATCAGCACGGGGCGCACGAGCGCATCCTGTACGAGCGGCTCTCCGAGAACCTTAGGGCAGATGCGATTCCACTGCCTGACCCCGTCGTGGCGCGGCTGCCCGAGGACCTCGCGCCCGAGGTGTGGAACTTCGAGGCGGAGATGGAGGCTCTCGGCTTCAGGTTCGAGCCCTTCGGGGAAGGTGCCGTGAAAATCTCGGCCGTTCCCGAGACCGTCACCGACCCCGAGAGTGCGCTGCTGGCCGCGCTCCACGCGCTCGCCGGCGGAGAAGACCTCGCCAAGGCGCTCGCCTGCAAGGGCTCGACCAGGTTCGGGGAGAACCTCTGCCGGGAGGAGATGGAGGCGCTGTTAAAAGAGTGGTCCGAGACTGAATTCAGAGAGAGATCTGCCCTCACGGACGCCCGATCGTGAAGCGTCTCTCACTCCTCGATCTACTCCGCGAGTTCGGGAGACTATAGAGAGGTTTGCAGAAGTGTTCCGCAAACCTCTCCGGCAGCTTTCAGCTTTTTGTTCTGCTGACGGCTTTCGCGGAAAGGCCTCTCCGCGAAACGATCTAGTCCTCGTCTAGCAGGCTCTGGCCCAGATTCAGTATCGTGGGGGCCCAGAGTCCGACGAAGATCGCCGACTCGCGCCTGCCTGAGAAGTACAGGGCAAGCGAGATGAGGATCGAGATCAGGGTCCCGCCCACGTAGATTCCTTTGCCGCCGTCCATGCGTTACCTCCTGCTCGGGTTACCGGCGCAATATACTCGCAAGCCCTTTCTATAAACTGTAAGAGCGATCATAAGTCTCTACAGGAGGTCCGCGTGTCCCGAAATGCAACCGCCGTCAGGAGGCCGGATCTCGGAGGCCGCTCGACGGTCTTCGGGATGAAGGGGGCTGTCGCCTGCGAGCACCCGAGCGCCGCATTGGTAGGCCTCCGAGTCCTCGACGCCGGCGGGACTGCCGCCGACGCCTGCGTCGCCATGGCCGCCGCGATGGCCGTCCTCTCGCCGATGCAGACGGGCATGGGGGGCGACGCCTTCCTCCTGTTCTACGAGGCAGAGACAGGGCAGGTAACGGGCCTGAACGGCGCAGGCCGGGCTCCGAGAGCCGCGACCATCGAGAAGCTCCTGGACCTGGGCCTGAGCGGGATGCCCGAGCAGGGCGGACTTACGGTTACGGTCCCCGGCGCCGTGAGGCTCTGGGAGGATGCCGCCAACCGCTTCGGCAACCAGCCTCTTGCGCGCCTTCTCGAGCCCGCCTGGGAGCTCGCGGAGAACGGCCATCCCGTAGCCGAGGTCATCGCCCGCTACTGGGAGGAACATGAGGACGTACTCCGCAAGAACGAAGCAGCCACGCGGACGTTCTTGCCGGAAGGCAGGCCTCCGGTCGCTGGAGAGCTCTTCTACCAGGTGGACCTTGCTGCCACGATCTCGTCCGTCGCAGAAGGAGGCGCCGACGCCTTCTACAAAGGAGAGATCGCCGCGAGCATCGCGCGCTCCGTGCAGGAGGCCGGTGGTTACCTCTCCGAAGAGGACCTCGCGGCCCACGAGTCGAGCTTCGTCGAGCCCATCTCGACCGACTACAGGGGCGTCAGGGTCTACGAGATCCCACCGCCCGGCCAGGGTATCGCAGCCCTCGAGATGCTCAACATCCTGGAAGGGTTCGATCTCCATTCTCTGGACCCCATGAGCGCGGACCGTATCCACCTCGAAGTGGAGGCGAAGAAGCTAGCCTTCAGAGATCTGCACGAGAGGGTCGGAGATCCCGAGTCCTCCGAGATACCGACGGAGGAGTTGATCTCCAAGGATTACGCCGCGAAGCTTCGCGCCTCAATCTCCCGCGAGGCCGCGGCAGCAGCTCCTCCCGACCTCGGGGGCGATACTACCTACCTCTGCGCCGTCGACGCAGAGGGCAACGGCTGCTCTTTTATAAACAGCCTCTACAGGGGCTTCGGCAGCGGGATCGTCGCAGAAGGCACGGGCGTCTGCCTCCACAACCGCGGCAGCTCGTTCCACCTCCGGCCGGGCCACCCGAACGCCCTCGCACCGGGCAAGCGTCCTATGCACACCATCATCCCCGGCCTCGCCACGAGCTCCGCTACCGGAGCCCTTTGGGCGGTCTTCGGGGTTATGGGAGCGGCGATGCAGCCGCAGGGGCAGGCGCAGTTGCTGATCGACCTCATCGACTATGGCATGGACCCGCAGGCGGCCGCCGACCACCCCCGCCACCGTCACGAGAACGGCATCCTCCTCATCGAGGGCCGCGTACCAGAAGACGAGATAGCCCGCCTGCGCGCGCTGGGCCATCGCGTCGAGGTAAAGGAGGACTACATGATCCCGGCCGGAGGCGCCCAGCTTATCCGCATCCTCGAGAACGACGTGAGGGCGTGCGGCAGCGACCCGCGCAAAGACGGTTGCGCGCTCGCGCAGTAGGAGGGAGCGATAGTGCTAGGAGAGGGTCCGGCAAGAAGAGTCGCGATAGCAGGCGTGGTCGGCGCGCTCTACGTAGTCCTGAGCCTCCTCGTTGCGCCGCTCGCCTACGGACCCTTGCAGTTCAGGCTCGGCGAGGTTTTGAAGCCGCTCGTCATCAAGTACCCGGCCACCATCCCCGCCTTCGCCGTGGGGGTGGGGATAGTGAACCTCTTCTCCCCTCAGGCAGGCGGCCTCGAGTTGATCCTGATGCCCATAGTGAATTTGATCGGCGGCGCGCTGTGCTGGGTGCTGGCCCGGCGGGTAGGGGGAGTGGTCGGCACCTACGTCGCCAGCCTCATCTTCGCGCTCCTGATCGCCGCGGGCGTCGCCACGGTTCTCCACTTCGCCGCCGGTCTCCCTTACCTCCTCGCTTTCGGTTCCGTCGCCGTCTCCGAGATCGTGTTGCTCCTGCTCGGTAACGCCGTGCTCGTGCGTAGGGTCTGAGCCGAGGTGCCGTCCGACTCTATATCCTCCTGCGGTAACATAGAGACGCGTCGCCGGAGATCTCAGAGAGCGAGGAGGGATCGTGCGCCATAGAGAAGAGCAGGTGCTCGGCCGTGAGGTGCGGGGTCCGATCGGGGCCGAGGGGCTCGACGCGGTACCTTGGAGCCACGCCGATGCCGACGCTGCCGTAGAGTTCACGACGAACGAGCTGACGGCACTATGCCCGATCACGGGCCAGCCCGACTTCTACGAGCTCGCGCTCACTTACCGCCCGAAGGGCTCCCTGATCGAATCCAAATCCCTGAAGCTCTACCTCTGGGGCTTCCGTGACAAAGGAATCTTCGCCGAAGACCTCGCAGCCACGCTCCTGAAAGACTTGGTCGCGGCGTGTGAGCCGACCGAGATGGCTATAGATCTGACCCAGCAGGTGCGCGGAGGGCTCCAGATCCGAACCGTCGTCCGCCACCCTCCAGGCGTCCCCGAAAGCCACTCGTAACCGTCCGAACCTAGAGGATTCGCGCGACCCGTGGAGCCTCTTCTGCGCGCCGAACCACCCCGAAAAGGACTTTCGGCTCTTAACAAAACTTAATACAACTTTAAACTCATCTTCGAAGTAACCGCTGGAACTAACATCCAGGCGGGTTAGTATGTTATGCAATGTTTCCGGGCTGCTTCGCTCTCGGGTCTTCGACCGGAGCGTGGTCCGCATCATTTCTACTGCGACGTTCTGTCGCGTCCTGGATGGATCAGAGCAACGCTTTGTCATTGACAGAAACGTTAAGGAGAGGGTGGTTATGCGGAGGTCGTTGGGTTCGACGGTAGACGTTGGCGTATTTGGTGTCTCGTTAGGCATCTCGGTATTGTTCGTTTTGTGGGGGGTGCTCTTTACGGACAGCCTCAGTGCGGTGGCTTCCGCGGTGCTCGGGTTCCTGATCGCCGACTTCGGGTGGGTCTTCATCCTCTCGACCTTCGGATTTCTGGTCTTCGTGGTCTATCTGGCTTTCTCCCGCTACGGGAAGATAAAGCTCGGGCGCGACGAGGACGAGCCCGAGTTCAACACCGTCTCGTGGGTCGCGATGATGTTCAGCGTCGGGATGGGGATAGGGCTCATGTTCTACGGCGTCGCGGAGCCGATCTCCCACTACACCACACCGCCGCACGGGCTGGCGCAACCCAAGACGGAGGGGGCGGCGCAGGTAGCGATGGAGTACTCGTACTTCCACTGGGCGCTGCATCCGTGGGCGATCTACGCCGTCGTCGGCCTCGCGCTCGCTTACTTCACGTTCCGCAAGGGGAAGAGCAACCTCATAAGCTCGGCCTTCTATCCCGTCCTCGGCGACAGGGTCGAGGGACCGATCGGCAAGGCCATAGACATCCTTGCTATCTTCGCGACCCTCTTCGGGACGGCGACCTCGCTGGGCCTAGGGGCTTTGCAGATAACCGGCGGGCTCAACTACCTGAACGGCTCCATCCCCGCAGACTCCATAGCGTGGGCCATGGGCATCATTGCTTTCATGACGGTGGCTTTCATCCTCTCTGCGGTCTCAGGGGTACACAGGGGGATACAGTGGCTCTCGAACCTCAACATGGTGCTCGCCGTGGTGCTCGTTCTCTTTCTGCTCGTCGTCGGGCCTACGATCTTCATCCTCAACACGTTCACCGAGTCCGTCGGTGGATACTTCGCCAACCTCGTTCCGATGAGCTTCAGGACGGCGGCCTTCGGGGATGCTGACTGGCTCGCCTCCTGGACCATCTTCTACTGGGCGTGGTGGATCTCCTGGACGCCCTTCGTCGGGACGTTCATCGCCCGTATCTCGAAGGGACGCACGATAAGGGAGTTCGTCCTCGGGGTGCTCGTCGTGCCGAGCCTCGTCACCTTCGTCTGGTTCGCCGTCCTCGGCGGCTCCGCCCTGAAACTCTCGCTAGACGGCGAGGGCGGGATAGTTAATGCCGTCTCGCAGAGCCCGGCTGCGGCGCTCTTCGCGACCCTCAACGAGTTCCCGCTGGCCGCCGTGATGTCGGTCCTCGCGATGGTGCTCGTGGCGCTGTTCTTTATCAGCGGGGCCGACGCAGGGGCCGTCGTGATGGGTATGCTCTCCTCCCGCGGTGTCCTGGAGCCAAACAGGATGGTCGTCGTGATCTGGGGCGTCCTTGCCGGCGCGGCGGCTGCTATATGCCTTCTCGCCAACGGGCTCGAAGGGTTGCAGACAGCTGCGATCATCTCCGCGGCACCGTTCGTCCTCGTGATGATCGGGCTGTGCTACTCGCTGTTCAAGGAACTGCGCGCCGAGTCGTTGCCCGAGCGCCGGCGGGCGCCCGAACCCGAGCGTGCGGCCACCCGCCCGACGGGTGCGCCGGCCCCGCAGCAGTTGCGGGCGGAGCGCGGCCCCGGAGAGCGCTAGGATGAAGGACCCCGCCGACCTCTGCCTGCACGAGCTCTTCGAGGAGCAGGCGCACCGCACCCCCGATGCCGTCGCCCTCGAAGACGTCAGCACCTCCCTGACCTACCGCGAGCTCGACGAGCTGGCCGACAGGCTCGCGGCGTATCTCGGGAGCGTCGGAATCGGCCTCGACGAGCCTGTCGGCGTGTACATGGAGCGCCGCGCCGAGTACGTAATAGCATGCCTCGCCGCCATGAAGGCGGGTGGCGCCTACCTCGTGCT
>CADDZK010000073.1 GCA_902812425.1 Actinomycetota bacterium | reverse complement strand
AAGAGGGCGAGGAGCTCCCTCGCGGCGCGACGGGTGTCGAAATGGGCGAGCCCGATGGCGATAAACGCGCTGTCCCAGCTCACTGGTGCGGGTAGAGGTTGGGGGCGGCGCGGGTCCAATCTCCCATGTCGTTTTGGCGCAAAACCTGCCTCGCTCGCGCGGCAAACCGGATCTCTGCGCCTACAGTAGTCTCCGCTCGCGACATGCGATCGTTCACTGAGCCCATCTTCCTCGTTTCCCTTCTCAACATTTGTTGATTCAAGAGCTTCTCCCTACTCCTACTAGTACGCTGAACTTCCTCAAAGCAGGTTTCATCGCCCCTTAGTCGACGAGGAGTACGATCTTTCCGCGTACGTGCCTATTCCTGATTTCTTCCAGCGCCTCGTGTGCTTTCTCTAGCGGAAAGGTGCGCTCAAGGCTCACGGATATCTCCCCGGCGTCGACCCTCCATGAGAGCTCCTCAAGCCTTCGGGCACTGGGCTGCATGCCGACGTTCGTTGCATCGATGCCGCGCTCTGCGAGGCTCTCCGTGTCGGCGGCGTACACAGACGACGCAAGTCGCCCGCCTTTCTTGAGGAGCCGAGCCATGCGGTTGAGCATGTCGGGGCTGCTCACCACATCGATGATCGTCTCTATCCCCTCGGGATGTGCGGCTCGCACGGACTCGACGATATCTTCTCTGGTGTGGTCGATCGTTTCCGCCGCTCCCAGCTCTCGCACGAACGCTTCGTTCGCCCGGCGCGCGGTGGCGATCACGCGGGCGCCGCGCCGGGCGGCCAGCTGGACCGCGTAGGAGCCGACCCCGCCAGTGGCTCCAACGATCAAGACGGTCTCTCCCTCTTTGAGGTCAATCGCGTCCGCCAGATCCATGGCGGTGAGCCCCGGCGTGGGTAGGGCCGCCGCCTCGGCGAAGCCTACCGATTCAGGCTTCTTAGCAACGATGGTGGCAGGGGCGCTAACGTACTCCGCATAGGCGCCTCCACCTACCACCTGCTTGAACAGGTACCCGTAGACCTCGTCGCCCTCGGCAAGCCCGGTCACGCCGGCGCCGACCCGCTCGACCATCCCGGCGGCGTCGAAGCCCAGGATCAGGGGGAAGCGGTGCTCCCGCTCGCCCTCTAGCGCCCCGTCTGCGACCTTCCAGTCGAAGGGGTTGACCCCGGCGGCCCGGACCCGGATCAAGACCTCGCCCGTCCCGACTTCCGGGGCCGGCAAGTCCATCAGGTCTATCGGCCCCCCAAACTCCTCTGCGGCTATCGCACGCATCTCGTCCTCCTTCCCGTGCCCGATGGGCACCGAGTTTCTCTTGCACTCCTTACCATCCACGAGTTCGACGGTCGCCCGCATACGGATCGTTTGCTCTTGCGACCCTTAACCGGCTCCGCATCCGAGTACCCTCGTGCTGATCCGAACTCCTCATGCGCTCTCCGGGCGGCCCGCTTTCACCCGAGCCATCATCTCGTCGGGCTGGCCACGCACGTCGTGGATGCTCTCCAGCCACCAGGTCGCCCCGGCTGCCCCGTAGGCACGCGGTAGTGCGGGATCTCCGGCCTCGGAGTAGCCGTCAATAGCTACCTCGAAGGGCGTGTCCGCCGTCCGGTGCCGCCGGATCTCTGCCACCATCTCGGCGATGCGCTCGGGGCTCTTGGCCATGGTCGCGGTCCCGTCGTGGCTCGTCGCGGGCGCGAGCCACCCGTCCCAGCGGGCTGCGCGGCGCAAGGCTGGCGCGCTCTCGCCGCCGATCCATATCGGGACGCGAGGGCGCTGAATCGGACGCGGCGTCAGAGAGACCCCCTCGACGGAGTAGTGCTGACCGCGGTGAGTAACGGGCTCGCCCGACAAGAGTCCATCCAGTATCGTGAGCCCCTCGTCGAGCATGTCTGCGCGCTTCTTCGCCTCACCCGGCTCCCCGAAGGCGGTGAACTCCTCCGGCACTCCACCGAGACCCGCCCCGAAGACGACGCGCCCGTCGCTAAGGAGGTCCAGGCTCGTCAAGGCGTTGGCGACAACCTGCGGGCGCCGTCGCGCCAGCGGGGTGACCGCGAGCCCCAGCTTGAGGTGCGTGGTGGAGGCCGCGACCGCGGACAGGATGACCCACGGATCCCCCGAGGGCGCGCCCCGCACGAAGCCGAGGTGATCCCACACGAAGAATGCCTCCCAGCCGGCCGCCTCGGCAGCGCGAGCCAGGTCGACCGCCACGCGCGGATCGGCGTACCCGCCCAGGTTGGCCGTCACTATGCCGTAACGCATCTGACGCCCTCTTCGCTTTCGACGGCCATCGCGTGGGTGATCGGATACTCGACCCGGCCATCGAAGACTAGATCTGCGCCGAACGAGGTGACGGAGGTATCGGTGACGATCATGGCATCGGCGAGCTCGCTGATGCCATGATCTCCTACGGCCTCGATACCAGTCCCCAGGATCTTGGGGGCCACGCACACTACGAGCCGATCGACCACCCTGGCTTGCAGGAGCGCGGTGATCATCTGCGCCCCTCCTTCCACCAACACCGAGCCAACGCCCATCCGGTGCAGCTCTGCAAGCAGGGCGATAAGGTCTACGCGCCCTTCGGTCTCGGTCGGTAAGCACAATACGGTGGCGCCGAGGGCACGGACCTTATCGCGCTTTGCGGCGAGCGCGCGATCGGTTACGGCGAAAACGGTGCCGGGCGCCGCTCCCTCCGTGAGTACGGCTGCGGCGAGCGGCGTGCGCAAGGTGCTATCGACCACAACCCGAAGCGGATTACGGCCCGCTGCGAGACGGACCGTCAGGCGGGGATCGTCCGTGCAGACCGTGCCGGCACCGACCATGATCGCATCGTGCTCGGTGCGCAGCTCATGAGAAAAGCGCAGCGACTCGGGGCCGCTTATCCATTGTGAGCTGCCGGTGGAGGTGGCTAAGCGTCCGTCGAGCGTCTGGGCGTAGCCCAGGGTGACGACCGGCCGGTGCATCGGGATCGGCTTGGTGGCGTCCACGTCCTTAGTACTTCCGTTCATGCCGATCCTTCTAACGCGTCCTCGAGCGTGGCCACCATCGGGAAAAGGTGTCCCATCTTCTCGCGCTTTGTTCTCAGATAGCCCACGTTTGAGGGATTCGGTGAGATCCGAAGCGGCACGCGCTTAACGACCTCGACGCCGTGACGTTCCAGGCCTTCGACCTTCGCCGGATTGTTGGTTAGCAGGCGGGCCCGTCGCACTCCGAGGTCGAGCAGCATCTCGGCTGCCATCCAGTAGTCGCGCCCGTCCTCCGGCAACCCCAGGGCTAGGTTAGCCTGGACCGTATCTAGGCCCTGCTCCTGTAGCGCGTATGCGGAAATCTTGTTGGCAAGCCCGATGCCGCGGCCCTCCTGCCTGAGGTAGAGAAGGACGCCGCGCCCCTCCTCCTGCAAGAGGCGCAGGCTATCGGCAAGTTGTTCTCCGCAGTCGCAGCGAGACGACCCGAAAACGTCGCCCGTCAAACACTCCGAGTGCGCACGAACCAGGACCGGCTCGCCGTCGTCGATCGCTCCTATAGTGAGCGCCACGTGTTCTTTGTGATCGGCGGTGTCGTAGACGAACATCTCAAAGGTGCCGTAGCGGGTCGGAAGATTCGCTTCGGCAACTCGACGGGTCGCTGGAGCGATCATCTCCTCCCCTCTCTCCCATGACCATCTGCTCCTTCCGGGAGCGTTCGTACGCTTGCGCTCATCCATCAGTACGTCCCCTACGCGCCTGAACGCCGGCCGAGCCCGGACCGTTGGGGTTCGCCCCTTCGGCCACCCCTATCCCTAACCTGAAGACCAGCTCGCCCCCGAGGTAGCCCCCGAGCGAGGCGAGTCCCACGCCCAAGAAGGAGAGGACGATCGGCAGGACGCCCGGATCGCCTGGCTCACCCGTGCGTAGCAACCAACCCACCGCGAACAGTGCCACCATGAGAACGTTGCTCAGCCCGTGCGCAAGCCCGATAGCCTTCGCCCGGGTACCCGAAGGAATCGCGAGCCAGTCGATCAGGCCGAAGACAGCCGCCAGAAGCCCCCCCAAGACCCCTACGGCTATCATCCAGAAGGAGATCTCCGCCCACCTGGCCCCGCCGGTTAGTAGATGGACGACGTCGAAGATCACCGACGTCGTTAGTAACCCCAGCGGGAAGGGGACCAGTATCGGGTGCATGGGGTGCCCCATCACCTTGGCTTTGCTCTCCATCACTCTCCTCTCTTGAAGCCGCACACTTGCTCGAACCGCTAATGGCACAATATCCGGGTAAACACAATATGTCAAGTATTTATTTGAATTACCGGTGCAAGTTTGCTAAAGTGGGAACGACGACGGATAGGAGATAGGCGATATGACAACAAGTTTGGGTCGGAAGTTCTTCGGGAGCACGCGCGGGAGGCTGGTCACGTTACTACGGCGGAGAGGCCAGACCGTCGATGAGCTGGCCGCCGAAGTGGGCCTCACCAACAACGGCGTCAGGGCGCACCTCGCCATGCTCGAGCGAGACGGCCTCGTCACGCAGCAGGGCTCGGTCCGCTCGTCCAACGGCGGTGGCAAGCCCGCCTACGTCTACCAGTTGACCCTGGAGGCCGAGGACCTGTTCCCAAAGGCCTACGAACCCATCCTTGGTCGGCTGCTGGACGTTCTCTCCGAAGGGCTAGGACCCGAAGAGTCTGAGGCGCTGCTCAGGGAAGTGGGGCGCCGCATAGCCGAGGGGCGAAAGGTACCGGACGGAGGGGTGCGGGCTCGACTCGAGGAGGCAGTCGCGACGCTAAACGAGCTGGGCGGCCTCGCCGAGCTCGAAGAGCACGACGGGGGTTTCCTCATCCGCGGCTACAGCTGCCCGCTGGTTGCGGTGACGCCGGACCACTCCGAAGTGTGCTGCATGGCCGAGACCCTGATCTCGGAGCTCGCTGGTGCGCCAGTGCGCGAGCACTGCGACCGCGAAATCGGGCCTCGCTGCTGTTTCGAGGTGATGCCATCCGAAAGTGCCGACGGAAAGTAACGAACAGCGGCGTTACCGTAGGTTTCTACGTTAATCGGCTTCGTTGAAGGAACAAGTAGTAGCAAGCAGCTCTCCACTTACCGTCCCGAGTTGTAATCTGCATGCGTCTTAGGTCTCCACACGTGGAGGGGAGAGCCGACGAGCGGACTCGAACCGCTGACCCCTGGTCATTACGAGTGATCCATCAGCTGTTGCAGGGGGTTGCAGTAGCTTGCAAATACCGCATTTCTAGGGAGGTTTCTTTTCTGTGCCTTGCCCAGCGTTGCACCGTATTGCGTTCCCGGTGGTGTCAGAGTGGTGTCAGGAGTGCGTGGGTTACACATCGCCAATTCCTTTGCAAACCGCATCTGTAATCTAGATATTCTCGGCTCCCTTGATGCGCAGGAACGATACTTGGCGACCGCCCGCAGACTGGCACGTCCACCCCCGACGGCGTCGGTGACCTGCGTACACATGGATCACCACGTTTCCGTCACTTTGCTGAGACCTCGAGGAAGGTCCGGGTTGAGTCCCTTGAGGCACGCCAGGTTCTCTGCAAGCAGTTGGATAGGTATGGCGCACAGTATTGGCGACAGCTCTTCAGGAAGTGAGGCCGGCATCGGGAACCTCGCCGGCGCCTTCTCGAGCATGGTCCTCTCGTCGCTGACCACCAAAAGTTCCGCTCCGCGGTCTCTGAGGTTCTCGACGAGGGACCTCATCCCCGGTTGGGCTCTTCCGGGCGGGGCGATGGCGAGAACGGGAAAATCGTGGCCGATCATGGCTATCGGTCCGTGTCTCAGATCTGCTGCGGAGAAAGCTTGAGCCACGACGTAGGTAGTCTCCATAAGCTTGAGGGCGGCCTCTTCGGCGGTGGCGAGATTGTAGCCACGGGAGGTAACCACCATGTACTGAGCATAGCGGTAACGCTCGGTCCCTTCCCACTCCGCTTCGAGTACTTCTCGCGAGAGCTCCGGCAGCCGTCGCACTTCATTTCCTAGCCTCTCCTCCCCTTTAAGCGCACAGACGAGCAGGTAGAGCATCATCAGTTCGGCGGTATACGTCTTAGTGGCGGCGACGCTCTCCTCTTTGCCCGCACGGAGGAAGAAGTGGTGCTGCCCAACCTTCGCCATCGCGGAGCGTTCATCGTTTGTTACGGTGAGGGTATTAGCCCCAAGTTCACCTGACCTGCGTATGGTCTCCAGGACGTCCTGGCTTTCGCCAGACTGGCTGATGCCCACAACCAGCACTCCCTCGAGGCTCAACCTGCTGTCGTACAGGGTAAAGGTGGAAGGCGAGGCGAGGGACGTGGGCACACCCAGCAGTACCTCGAAGAGGTACTTGGCGTATAGTGCGGCGTTATCGGAGGTGCCACGTGCCGCGATCATCACGGAGCGGAGATCGTCCTGCCGCAAGCTACGCGACGCCGACAATACCTCGTCCCACCCTTCATCGAGGATACGCTCCAGGACCTCGGGCTGCTCGCGTATCTCAGCGGACATCTTACTACCGGACATTGCTCTCACCCCTCCAGTCGTACGCAGTCTCGCCAGCCACGATAGTCTGCTCTACCATACCCTCTGTGCTGAGGATCACCAGATCTGCATCGGACCCCGGCCTTATCCTTCCTTTTTCGAACACACCCAGTATGTCGGCCGGGGTCTCGGAAGCCATCCGCACGGAATCTTTCAGCGGGCTGCCCATGAACGTCACGCCATTGCGCACAGCCTGATCCATAGTCAACGCGCTGCCTGCTAGCGTACCGTCGGGGAGGCGAACGGAGCCGTTCTCGAGGCGAACCCTGCGCCCGCTGAGCTCGTACTCGCCTTCGGCCATCCCGGCTGCTTCCATGGCGTCGGTAACGAGGGCCAGGCCCTCCGGGCCCTTTCGCTGATAGGCGAGGCGGAGAGCGCCCTCGTGCACATGCACCCCGTCCGCGATTATGCCCACGCGGACTCTATCGTCGGTGAGTAATGCTCCTACGGCACCCGGCGCACGGTGCTCGAACGGACTCATGGCGTTGTAGAGGTGTGTGCCCATCGGGAGGCCTGTGTCAATCGCCCGAAGCATCTCCTCGTAACTTGCCTCCGTGTGGCCGGCACTCGCCACTACTCCTCCGTCTCGGAGGAGCCGAATAGCCTCCTTCGCCCTGGGAAGCTCAGGCGCCAAAGTCATCATACGAACAGTGGCCGAGGCGATGAGCCTCTCCGTCAGCCTCAGGTTTACCGGCTGCAGATTGGCCGGATCGTGAGCGCCCTTGCGTGCGAGCGACAAGAACGGTCCCTCTATATGCGCTCCGAGTATCGCCGCACCGGGCGAGCTCGTGACTCCTCTTATGGCGCCCAGGAAGTCTGTGTAGCGCTCAGGAGGCCAGGAGATGGCGGTGGGTAGGAAGGCCGTCACGCCGGTCTTCGGCAATACATGGCTTAAAGCCTCCAAGGCCTTAGTGTCCGGCCCCACATCGATCCCGAAAGCGCCATTTATCTGCAGGTCGATGAAGCCAGGACAGATAAACCCCGGCACCTCGCGACACTCGGACGGCAGCTCTGCAAACCGCGGCGAGCGCACGACGTCGAGGATCTTGCCATCTTCGATCACCACCGCTGTCCGACCCAGCGGTTCCGGTGCGAGAACTTCACCGACGAGGGCGTAGGGTCCGGTCAGAGGGAATCTCCCTTCGCTGGCGTCGTGGCCCTGTGTCCGTCCGCGTCGTCTTCCCTATGCCCGCTATGCGCGCTCCGGCCCGGCAGCGCCCACGCTAGCTCCCCGTCCCTCCTCAGGCCAGCGGCCACCGTTGTACCAGTAGGCGCGGATGTCTTCGAGCTGGCGTCCCTTCGTCTCGGGGGCTAGTACATACACGAAGGCAAACGCGAGCACAGACAACGCAGCAAAAATCCCGAAGGTCCACGCTCCGCCCAACACGCCTAAAGCGTTGAGGAATACGATGCCAACGATAATGTTCCCTGTCAGGTCCGAAGTTAGCATAGCCGAACCGCCCTGGGTGCGGAGCCGGGCAGGGAAGCTTTCGGAAGCGTAGGTCCAAACGATAGCGCCATAACCGAAGTTGAAAGCCATTGTAAAGAGCAGGATGCCTGCGATTGCCAGTACCGGCGAGGGTCCCGTGGCGAAAGCGACGACGAGAATGACGCTAGCGATGCCCATAGCGGTGATCCCTCCCAGCAGGATAGGTCTGCGCCCCAACCTGTCGATCACGCGAGAGGAAACCACAACGGCCACGACGGCGAACAACTGGATGATGGCCGTCGCGAGTATCGCCCCGCGCGGACTCTTGACGCCCACCTGCTCGACAATGGTCGGGCTGTAGTAGACTATCGCGTTGATCCCGGTTATCTGAACCAGAAAGCCTAGGCCCACGACAAAGATTCCGGCCCTCCTAAAGGACCCGCGGAAGAGCTCCGAGAAGCTGCCCTGCTCGTCGTAGCTCAGATCTCTTTCGATTATGTCGGCCTCCTCCTCGGCGTCCATGTCGGGGTCGACCCGCCGCAGTACCTCCACCGCCTCTTCACGCCGGCCCATCATCATTAGCCCACGAGCCGTTTCCGGCAGGCGTAGGACCAGGAAGAACACGATCAAGGCTGGAATCGCCGCGAGTGAGAGGATCAGCCGCCAACTCTCGGTGCCGGCCAGCGCCAATCCCACGAAGTAAGCAATGCATATGCCCGAGACGGTGGCGATCTGGAAGGTGACGATCATGGAACCCCGGATGCTCTTCGGGGCCGACTCCGCTATGTAGGCAGGAGCGGTCACGATCGAGACGCCGATAATGAACCCGAGCAGAAACCTTACGCCCGCCAGGAACCACTCGTTGGGGGCGATGCCTTGCAGACCCGTGAAGGCGGCGTAGCCGAGGGCCACCGCTATCATAGTATTCTTCCGCCCGAACCTGTTGGTTATACGACCGGCCACGAAGGCGCCAACCAGCTGCCCGACCACCACCGAAGTGGTCACCACCGAGGTCTGGAACGCAGTGAGATGGAAGTCCGGTGTTAAGAAGAGGAGCGCGGTTGCGATGGAGCCCAGGTCATAGCCATAGATCAGTCCTATCATCGCAGCCGCCAGCATGATAAGCATATTTTCCCTCGTAGCATGGGAATGCCCGCTTGCAGCAGCTGTGTCAGAACTGCCTGGCGCTCTCTCGCTCATCTTTCGCCTCCTTAGGCCCCGCATTGTGCGGTTTCTCACCCAGCACTAAGAATCTTACCTTTGTTTGTGCTCGCGAGGCAACCAGAGAGCTTGGCAGCTATGTGCAGCTCGTGGGGTGGCTGCGGGACGAATCCCATCCGACAGGCCGCACCGCGATGTTGAAGGGTTTGCTTCGCCATGTCTTGCTCGATTATCGACTTATCTACTTCCCAGCAGTTCTCGCGCGAAGACGCCTAGCGTGTTGCGGATACGCCAAGCACGTACTCCCCGTCTTCACCGCGAGCGAGCGCAGCGGCCCCAAGCATCCCAGACTTCGCTCCGAGCGTTGCCTCTCTAATCTCCACAAGACCCTTCGCAGGGGAGCACGAACGCAGACGCAGTTCCCGGCGGGCAGGCTCCAGCACCAGGTCTCCCGCCTCCGAGACTCCCCCGCCTATGGCGATCACCTCAGGGTCGAAGACGTTTACGAATGTGGCGAGTCCTATCCCGAGCCAGGTTCCGGCCTCGCGCAGCACCTCGAGAGCACTCCCATCTCCTTTGCGGGCGAGAGCCAGCACGTCTTCCCCGAGTGGCGTGCGCTCCCGGGCTAGCCTCCCAAGAGCCGAGTCCGGCTGCTCGCCCGCTACCTCCCTGGCGCGCCTCCCTATGGCAGTTCCCGAGGCTAGCGCCTCGAGACATCCCCTGTTCCCGCATCCGCAGCGCGGACCTGCAGGCTGGATGGTTGTATGCCCCAACTCCCCACCCATGCCGCGGGCGCCCCTGAGCAGAACACCGTGCGAGATGATCCCGCCACCCACTCCGGTCCCCAGGGTCACGAAGACCAGGTTATCGACGTCCTCTCCTGCACCGAAGCGGAACTCACCCCAGGCCGCAGCGTTGGCGTCGTTCTCTACGGCAACCTGTAGTCCCGTGCGTCTACCCAGTTCCTCCTTTAAGGGAATGCCCTCGATAGCTTCGAGGTTGGCTGCGCTCAGGATCTTGTTTTCGCTGGCAAGGATAAAACCAGGGGCGGCCAGGCAAACGCCACCTATCTCGTAATCTCGCTGGACCTCCGTGATCGCCTCGGCGATGGTCGAGAGTAGAGGTTCCCTGACGTTCTCCGTCGGGTATATCACCTCATTGAGTAGCTCGCCCTCAGGTGAAACGACCCCGGCGGCGATCTTCGTTCCTCCTACGTCCACCCCTACGGCATTCATGGCCTCTCCTTACCCTCCCTCAGGAGGCCCCGCAAGCTCGGGAGATCGTCGTTTACTGTATTCTAATTGCCTACCAGACTAGGCGTTAGCGTCGGCCACGAACGTAGGGGGTGAAGATGCGATTCCAAGGTCGGGTGGCCGTGATCACGGGTGGCGGCTCGGGACTCGGGCGGGTGCTGGCACGTCGTTTTGCGGCGGAGGGAGCCTCCGTCATCGTGGCCGACGTCGTGGGGCACAGCGCGACAGCGGTAGCCGACGAGATCTCCGAAGCAGGCGGCAGGTCCCTGGCACACACAACTGACGTAACCGACTCGAGCGGTGTCGAGGCTATGGTGGAAACGGCCAGGGAAGCGTTCGGACCAGTGCAGATACTCGTCAACAACGCGGCGAGGGCGACCGACGCGGATTTCCTCGACCTCAGCGAGGAGACCTGGGAAGAAGACGTGGCGATTACGTTGAAGGGCCCGTTCCTCTGCTCGCAGGCCGTGCTCGCGGACATGACGGAGAACAGGTCGGGGGTCATTCTCAACATAGCCTCGGTAAACGCCCTCACGTACTTCGGCAACGAAGCCTACAGCGCGGCGAAGGCCGGAATCCTCAGCCTGACGAGGAGCCTGGCGGTTCGCTACGGACCCTTCGGCGTACGCGTGAACGCCATCGCTCCAGGCACATTGAGAACACCGGCCTGGGAACAACGCCGGCAGAAGGATCCCGAAGTCTTCGAGCGCGTAAGCAAATGGTATCCCCTCGGCCGCATCGGTGAGCCTGAGGATGTCGCCGGGGCCGCCCTCTTCCTCGCATCGGACGAGGCAGCCTGGATCTCGGGCGCCGTGCTCCCCGTCGACGGAGGACTCACCGCAGGCAACCTTCAGATGGCGCAGGAGATCGTCATAGGGTCCGAGGATCACACCCCGTGAAGCCGCGAGTGCCCATCTCGGGCCTTGATCGCACCTCTCCGACTGTATAGTCTGGCCGCATGGATACGTCGATGCTCGCGTTCGCCACCGACCTTCACGACGAGGGACTCGACGCGGTCCTCGGCAACGTCCAGGAGCGGGCTGGCCTGGGCGGGCTTACGCTGGCGGCCGCCTACCACGACGCCAGGGACCTCTTCCCCCACAACCCTGTCCACAAGGTCCGCTACCTTGAGGGCGGCGCCGTCTTTTTCCGGC
Source organism: Actinomycetota bacterium (assembly GCA_902812425.1). GTDB lineage: Bacteria > Actinomycetota > Rubrobacteria > Rubrobacterales > Rubrobacteraceae > Rubrobacter_D. The sequence goes on along the minus strand of CADDZK010000073.1, from coordinate 1,970 downwards.
CTGACAAATCACGCTACGAGGGCCTGCAACTCAGGCCGCACATCGCTGGGCTTGTCCACAAGACCGATCCTCTGGAAGACCTCTGCGTTGCCGCCGGCGAGCGGGGCATGGACGCAAACGCGTGGGTGGTCTTTCTGCACAGCGACAGGCTCGGCTTCACGCACCCCGGATGCGCCACGCAGAACGCGTTCGGGGACCCCTACCTCACCGACCTGTGTCCATCCAACCCGGAGGTGCGGAGTTATACGCGAGCACTCGCGTCCGACGCCGCACGCTACGACGTCTCGACGGTCTTCGCGGAGTCGCTCCATTTTCACGGGCTGGAGCACGGTTACCACCACGAGCGCTACTTCGAGGAAATCGGCGCGGTCGGAAACTACCTGCTCGGTCTGTGTTTCTGCGTCCACTGTCTCGGGGCGGCCCGCCGGTCCGGCGTCGACGCCGAAGTGGTTCATCGCTCTGTCCGCGATGAACTGAAGCGCCGGTTGTCCGACGAGAGCGAGGTCGAAGGCTCCGAAGAGATCTCCCGCGAGCGCCTCGCAGACTTCGGGGGCGCGCAACTCCTCGGATACCTCGACGCGCGGATAGAGACGGTTACCTCGCTCGCGGCCGAGGTGTCTGCGGCCGTCGCGGATGAGGGAGCGAGGTTCGTTTTTCTGGATCTCTCGGGGGCGGAGAAGGGCTTCGCTACCGGGCATCCCACGGGAGGAGCCACGCCCACGATCGGGTGGAAGACGGGCGTAGATGTCGCCGCCCTGGCTGAGACATGCGACACCGTAGAAGTAACCGGCTACGCGGCCGACGCCGACCGGCTACGCTTCGATCTCGACGCTTATCATTCCTTGCTCGCGGACAACGCCAGGCCTGGTTTGCTACTCCGTCCCATGCCCCCCGACTGCCGATCGGCAGACAACCTCGCCGAGAAAGTAGCCGTCGCCCGCGAACTCGGTCTGGAGCGCCTCGATTTCTACCATTACGGGTTCTGTAGATTGCGCTCTCTGGACTGGATTCGGGGATCCCTCACAACCTGAGAACAGAGGCCACTACCCCGCTTCCGGAACCGCGGCTATGCAGGCGATCTCCACAAGGAACCCGAGGAGCGAGATGCCCACGGTGGTACGGGCCGGAGGGTCGTGGGTGAAGAACTCTTTGTACACCTCGTTGAACTCCTGAAACCGCGTGAGGTCCGTCACGTAAGCGTTGATCTTGACGACCTCATCGAGGCCCGAGCCGGCGGCCTCAAGAATCGTCCTCACGTTCTTCGGCGTCTGGCGAACCTGGTCGACGAAGGCATCTGGCATATTGCCAGTCTCGGGTGCCACAGGATCCTGCTCCTAAATGAACACGAAGCCGCCCGACACCACGGCGTGCGAGTACGGACCAGCGGCGTTCGGCCCCCTTTCGGCGGTTACTGTCTTCCTCATAGATCCTCCTTTGTAGGCAGGATTTGTGACTTTACGAGGTGGTCCGGGCGTTGCTCGCAATGTTCAAGGGCTGCCCCTTACTACCGTTGTACCCGCCCTCGTCCCCCGATGAAGACCCATCTCGATAGTCTCCTCTCCGTTGACCAGGACACGGGAGATACCCTCTGGGAAGCGTTTGGGGTCCTCGTAGGTGGCCCTGTCCGAGATGGCCTCAGGATCGAAGACGACCAGGTCAGCGGCGTATCCAGTTGAGATCAAACCCCGTCCGCCCAGCCTGAACCTCCTGGCCGGGAAGGAGGTCATCTTCCTGACCGCCTCTTCGAGCGTCAGCAACCTCTTCTCCCGCACGTACGTTGCGAGGACGTGCGGAAAGGTCCCGTACAGACGAGGGTGAGGCTTTTTGGCCTGGTCGTGGAGACTGTCGGAGGCTATGAGGGAGCGGTCCCACTTAATCACCTGCTCCACGTCGGCCTCGGCCATGTGGAAGAACACGATTGCGACCTTCCCGTCCTGCTCAAGGAGCAGGTCCATCATGCAATCTACAGG
>CADDZK010000072.1 GCA_902812425.1 Actinomycetota bacterium | reverse complement strand
CTCTATGTCATCTGCCCTACGCACGGCCCCGTCGGGGTAGGCGTCCTTGCCGTGCTTGCGGCGGTTCTGGCACTGGTAATAGCGATACCCGTACCCGTGCTGTACCCGGTCGTCAAGGTACCGCAGCAAGCACACCGGAGCATTCCCCGAAGCTCGTAGAAATACTTGCTCTCCTTGCGAGGATGGTAGCTTCTCTTCAGGGCGTCCCTCGCTGTCTTGACCGTCTCCAGGGGGATACCGGCGTCGGGCACCGGTACGGCAACCCACTCCTCCTCTGGGTTCTTCGACCACTTCCTCCTGCGATCCCCCATCGGGGTCAACTTCACACGGTTGATGCCGTACCACCACACGCCGTAATTCTCGTCAGAATCCAGACCAGCTAAGACCTGCTGCGAGAGGCATCCCGTAGACACCAACCCTTTCAGGTCGTCGTGGTCGTGGGGATAGTAAGCATCGTTCAAGATCGTGCGACGCATAGATAGGACGTACCAGTGCTTCCCTCCCCCCGGAGTCGGCACCCTTCCTTCTCAAAGGTCTTCTTGATGCCTTGCAGAGTGTTTCTGGCGGCAAGCATCTCAAACATCCTGCGCACAGTGGCCATGGGTGCGTCTACCTGGTAGTTGGTCCTGTCAGCGTTGTACCTGAAGCCATAAGGAGGACTGCCCGAGCCTATTACTTTACCCTCCCTGGCCCTCTGAAACCGTCCCCGCCTCGTGCGGAGCATGGTATTAGCCCTCTCAAACTTGGCTATCTGATCCAGCATGCCTGTCGTCAACTCGCTGGACGGGGAGTCGTCTTCGGGATCGTTGAGGGCACGAAGTCTTGTGCCATGCTGATCGAACTGCAACTGAAGCCAGCCAATGAGTGCAGGATCACGAGCTATGCGATCACGATCCTGAGCCAAGACGACTGCGGTACCACCCGCGTTTACGAGATCACGTACCCTGGTCAGGCCGGGACGCTCCAGGGAGGCACCGCTATACCCTGCGTCTTCAACCTCATCTACGACCTCGTACCCGTTCTTCTTCGCGTAGGTACGCAGCGTCCTTATCTGATCCTGGAGTGAGTATCCGGTTTCTGCCTGATCCTTGCTCGATACACGAGCATACAGAATAGCTGTGGGCATTCGTCTTTCTCTCCTATGAAGGTTCAATGCTCTCGGAATTGTGGTTGACCTTGGGTGCCCTTGACCAACGTCCGCAGAAGTATCTTTCACTCTCCTATTATAGCGCGTTTTCGGCTTACATATGCGGTTTTACGGGCTTTTCCACTTGGTCCTTTACTCCATTTTGAGCCGATCTTGAAGCTGCCCATCGGGGTTCTGGGAGGGCCTCCATTAATTAGGAACCCCCTTACGCTCATATTCACCTTCTGTCGCGAAATAGGGTCTTCCAATTCTTACCCTACGTGAGCACTTTCTGGCCCTCGGTGAGCCTTAGAAGAGCCTCTGAAGGCAAATGAAAGCGATTAACCGTATGAAACCCGGTCCTAGACAACGGTCAGTCCGGCCAACGTCTTCTGTACCACTATGTGAGGCCCAGCGAAGGGCAACGTGCTGCCCATCATCCCGATATGTGGCGTCTTGTGTATCCTTGGCTACAACTTTTTGTGTACTAAGGGTAGACAATTGTATGTACTTACTATTACTATTGCAACTGGGAAAGGAATATCGGTTGGGGCTGGACGGATGCGTCCGGCCCCGACCAGCAGGATAAGGGGTGATTCTCTTGGAGAGGCAAGAAGCACGTACCGGGGTGAGGGTGCGTGTGAAGGAAGGGTACCGCAAGAGCGATCTCATCGGTATGAGGGGAACTGTACAGCAGTGCTGGGGACATCCAGACTACGCAGCCGTAGACGTTCTGCTGGAGAACGGCCACGCGGAGTTGCTGTGGTTCCACGAGCTTGAAGCGGTGGAAGACAGCCACGCTCCCTCTGTCGCAAAGCGGCTCATACGCAGGTAGCCTTGCTATCGGAGTGAACCAGTGCGAGAGACGGAGCTTCCCAAGCACTACTACCTTGACGAGTCCGACCCGGACATAGTCGTACTCTTGCGGGAGGACGGTACCTTCGTGGCCGCTTTCAGTTCGAGCGGTGCCACCAAGGAAGGCATAACTGAGGCCGCACGAGAAGACTATGAGGCACTGATGGGACGCTCTGCGTGAGCGTGGGGGAAAGGAACTGCCTAGTGAAGTGGTACGAAGCCCGTAGGGGAACAGCGGTAAGGGTGAGGGAAGATCATTGGAAGAGCCAGTTTGCCGGTATGAGAGGCACCGTACAGAAGTGCTGGGGTAACTCAGAACATGCAGCCGTAGACGTTCTTTTGGAGGACGGGCGTTCAGAGATATTCTGGCTTCCTGATCTCTTTGTGGTGGATCAAGATATAGCCGTTTAGTCGCCGAGGGCTTGTGCTGGCGGGACACGAGGGTGTATGGACGAGCATTACGGGTTCCAATTACCGTTTGGCTACTTTCTGCAACGCGATGAAGATGTGCTGCTCCTGCGTAGGGCGGATGGCTCCGATGTAGCGGAGTTCGATCTCGTGGGGCTGGACCTCTTCGATGTGGAGCTTGCGGTTTGGGAGGATGCTGATTAGAGAGCCGTCGATCCTCGATCCTCGATAGTGGAGCTTGGTGCCCTTACCTTGGGCTAAGAGGTAATCTGTGGGAAAGGAAAAGTATTGGGCACCAAGTTACTATCTTCATACCCTACAGGGTCCTCGCGTCAAGGCAGGTGGCCGAGAATTGGCCAAAGTATGTACGATGATTGCATCATAAGGTGCATGTATTTCCCCCCAGAGAGTGCCACCATAGACCATGAAGAACTACGGTGGAGCGGCTACCCACAACTCTCGTCATAAGCGTCTCCTTCACTGAGCCACTCTGCCGTTCATCGTAGGCCGGTGACTAATGGGCGTGAGATAGTTGATGGAGCCGTAGGCACGGACCTCGCTCTGGGTGAGGCAGGTACGAGGCGATGATTACGTGGTGCGAAAACTGCAAGCACAAGCTGTGGTCAGAAGTACAAGAGAAGGACGGCATCCGCTTCACGCTCTACTTCGATGATGAAGAGGTTAGCGACACCTACACCGAGCACGTGGTGAGTTGCCCGAACTGTGGCCTCTCCCTTACTCTAAATGCTATCGAGCCGATAGAGCTGCCTCACTATCACAGTTAGCGAAGCCGATACAGAACCAAGCTCAACGCACGAGCAAGGACATTATGAAGTTATCCCGGCTTGTGATGTGAGATAGGGCGTCCTCGATCAGCAGAGGCCCAGGCAAGGGGCTGACCATAACCCACGTCACTCTCTCGTGAAGGGCGAAAAGCAGCGAGATCAACTCACCGGCTGAGAACGGTCGTACGTACCACCTCTCGTCGAAGTCCCGAGAGGTTATGAACCTCCTGGCCGCTTCCTTAGCACAGAAGACAGGCAGCACCCCCTTACCGTGTCGGAAGAAGGTGTGGGGTGCCTCAAAGCCCGTGGGCTCACGCCGGACGATCAGGTAGTGTGCTAATGACTGCTCAGAAAAGGGAGACGCTGCTCCCCTTGAACTCCCTGCGTCCTTCTCAGTCAATGGCTGCCAGTTCTCGCTGGTAGAGTTCCTCCGAGCGTACATATTCATGCAGCTTCTCCCGCCACTCCTGAAACTCCTGATCCCAGGGATGGAGTGTCTCATCCAAGTGTTGTCCGGAAGCTAATCTTTCTCGGACGAGAACCTCGTGGTCAGTCCCGCACCTGCACACAGACTCAGAAGCAGTGAGGATCGATGTCTTTCCGCAGTCGCACTCGACCACTACGCACTCTGGGTACCAGACGTACGCCTGCCCATAGGACAGATTTTGCGTCTCGTAGTGCCCCTCGATATGCTCGATCACCGTCGTCATCCAGATACCCCCTTCTCCCCCTGGACATGATCGGTCGATGCCTATTATGCTACTATTGTGCTTAACCACTATAGCTGTGCTTCGTAAATTATGTCAACCCTATATGTTGGCCTTTAACCCAAAGTTAATGAAGGGCTTAATGGCAAGACAAATGCCCTTTTCGATCTCACTCGTAAGGTCCTTATCGAGGGAAGGGCTGCTCTTGCACTCTTTGATCTCCGCCCCCGTCAATCCCTACGTCATCTAAGCCTGAGCACGTCTTTAGGTAGGGGATTTCAGGGATGCTCCGGTAAAATTACTCATGAAGCTTTGGTCAGTACGGGAGGACACAACCCATGTGCGGAAGATATACCCTTAGGACGCCCGTCGATACCCTGGTGCAGCAGTTTGAGATAAACGAATCCCCATCCTCTTTAACCCCCAACTACAACGTCGCTCCCACCCAGGGTGTTGCAGCAGTGATAGCGGAGAACGGCAAGAGGAAGCTTGAGATGCTGCAGTGGGGCCTTATCCCCTCCTGGGCCAAAGACCCCGAGATAGGCAATAAGATGATCAACGCCAGGGCCGAAACCGTCGCTGAGAAGCCTTCCTACCGCAAGGCGTTCAAGGAACGCAGGTGCCTCATACTCGCCGATGGCTTCTACGAGTGGCAGAAGACTGACGATGGTAAGCAGCCTTTCTACATCCGCATGCAAGACGAGTCACCCTTCGCTTTTGCGGGGTTGTGGGAGAGTTGGCAAAACGGCCACGAGATACGCTCATGCACCATCATCACTACCTCGCCCAACGAGGTTGCTGCCCAGGTACACAACAGGATGCCTGTGATACTGCATCCAGAGGACTACGAGATGTGGCTCGATCCTGACTTCGACGAGAGGGAGCCGCTCACGACGCTACTCAAGCCCTACCCTGCTGAGGCCATGGAAGCCTACCCCGTAAGCCGCAGGGTTAACAGGCCAGCCAATAACGACCCCGGGGTAATAGAACCAGCGGCATGAACCTTGTCTGCTTTCGCTCCTATCGGCAAAGTCCACTGACTGAGCTCTCAGCGAGCTTCAAGTCAGTGAACCCTTAAACCGATGCCTTATAGCTCTCCCTATCCTCCACCTGCTCGATCCAGGCCATAACATTCGGGTACTTGTGCAAGGGAACCTCACCGCTCTTGTTCAGTACCCGTAGACGGTGAAAGTTACCGGCGTGAGCGATGTCTGCGAGCGTGTACTCTCCCATTAGAAACTCCCTGCCCTCTAGCTGATGCTCCAGACGCGAGAGGGCATCGTAGAGCTTCTCCTTAGCCTCTTGCATCTCATCTTCTGAGTACCCTCGCTGCAACCCCATACGAACCCTGAAGATCGAAGGGAAGAAGTAGTCATCGGCAAAGGCCATCCACGAGCGTACCAATGCCCTCCCTTCAGGGTTCTCAGGCATCAGCCTGGGAGAGTCGTAGACCTCATCAAGGTACTCGTTGACGATGTTCGACTCGTACAGGGAGGTCCCGTTGACCCAGAGTACTGGCACCTTCCCGTACGGGCTGACCTTAAGGAACTCTTCGCTCTTGTTACTGAGGTCAACCTCGTGAACCTCGAAGTCTATCCCCTTCTCGTGCAGCACCATCCTGGTGCGCAGAGCGTATGGTCATTGCTGGGTGTTGTAGAGCTTCACTTTCACGGAAGAGTACCTCCTGATAGCTGATCGTCCGCTGGACTCTCTTAGGCTCCCCAGCCCAGGAACTTTGTCCTGCTTTCGTCCCTGCTACCCAAATCCACAATACGGGAAACCCTCGATGGCTTGGGGTGCTGGGAGGTCCTCATTTAATTAGAGGTCCTCACGCCCATATTCACCTTCTGTCATCGAAGTAGGGTCTTCCCGATACCTCTCTAGCTACCCGAGTGCTTTCTGGCACTCAGCGAGGCTCAGAGAGGCCTCTCTGAGGGCATTATGTCTGCTGTTCTGTATGCTCCTGCTGGTCTACCTGATCTTGCAGGCTTGGCGGATGGGCCCCGCTCTTATTGATGGGGAATAGAGGCGATTCGTAGGACCTCTCTAACTGGCCGACTATGTTCTCCAGGTGGAGTTCTGTGATGGCAAGCTGGTAGTAAAGGTCTGGTTGCGTCCCTTGATCGTCAAATTCCTGAGCTCCTTGAGCTGCTTGTAGGTGCGTATTCCCCGAGAACCACCCGTCTCGCTCCCTCGTAGAAACGGGTGTTGGCCGCATGCAGCGGCCCTGTCAGGAGATTGTTGCCATGAAGAGCTTTGTCGGGGTACTAGCTATCGGAGCGATGTGCGTCCTGATCTCCGCCTGCGGGGTTAATAGGCAGGCAAGCACCCACCAGCCTGCTGTGAATAACTCCACTCAAGGGGGGCCAACAATATCGCAGAGAACCATCCAGGGTGTGGGCAAAGCAATCGTTGGCCAGATGGCTATGACGCTCTACAGTCCGAAACAGGAAGCCGATGGTCATATCTTGTGCACAGCAGCATGTACCCGCTTTTGGCATCCACTGTTGTTATCTAAAGGTGCCAAGCCCCCAACGAAAGGCCCAGGAGTTCCTGGCAAGGTTGCGACGGTGGATCGTCCTGATGGTACGAAGCAGGTTACCTTCGATGGCAAGCCACTTTATCAGTTCGTCGAAGATGGCAGCCCAGGTGACACTAAAGGCAACAACTTTCAGGACAACTTTGGTGGGCACCAATTTTCGTGGCAGGTGGTGACCGTTGGTAAAGCGCCATCTGCCAACGGGGGTGGATCACAACACCATGGCGGTTATGGAGGGGGCTACTAAATGTGCATTTTCTTTAGCTGACCGAGCACGGGTGGAAGGCAAAACAGTTTCCCGTATCCCCGATTCTCAGAGTGACGAGCCAGGAGACACTATAGACGCACACGTCGGTGGCAACCGTGAGGGATTCCATTACAAGGTCTACTACTCCCCCATAAATAAAAGAGAGAGCACAGACGTGTACGTTCGTGTTTACCGTGAGCTTGCTATCGGGGACGACCGTCCATGGCTCTCTTGAGAAGTCTTCTGAGCTTGTATAGGTGGGCGAATTACGGGAAGCAGAGTCCGTTATGCTTTATTGGGAACTCATTAGGACAGCCACCGTCTGGCATCAGAGGTACTGGCCCTTTGGTGGTCCACCGGAGTTGAAGAGGTTCCTATTCGGCCGTGGCTTGGGTGAGGCTGAAGCATTGCTGGACGGTGAGGCACTGCTGGAGGGCGATGGGCTTGAGGTAGTGCTGGGTGTTGGGCTGCTAGTGGTAGTAGAAGGCGCTGGACTGCTGGTTGTAGAGGGTATCGGGCTACTCGTGGTAGTAGGTGATGGGCTGCTACTACTACCAGCAGCCCATCACCTACTACCTTGTGCTGCGGCTGGTGTAGATGGGTTGATGAGTTGCTCCCACGTTACACGAGACATTACTCCAGCGGCGAGCACCAACACCACTACCACCGCTATCTTCACCGCTCTGGTCTTCATTGCGGGGCGCATTGTATGCCATCGTGTACCAGAGTGATACACCTCTGCTAGGTCGGATAATAGTGTTGTGGCGAAGGAGCTTGGTGCCCACCTTTTGGGGTAAGGGGAAAGGGAAAGGAGGAAACGGGCACCAAGTAGCTGTCTCATACCGCAACTGGCCACATCGCTAACCTTGGGCATGTGTCCTACCGCACATTAAGGCTGATGCTCCCGCATAAACGCAAGCAACCTCATTTAATATGCGAACGTCGCTGAGTCCTGGGAGGGAAGATGCTGGATGTAACGTCGGTCATGGACACTGATACTGCGACCTTAGCTTGGTTAGTTAGTGCGTTGGAACAGGCACGTGCTAGAGGCGAGATGAAGCTCGTAGGCTACTTGGAAGCGGTGGTGGAAGACGTAATCTTTGAGGTAGAGGCTGCTGCTCGTAGACGTGGGCATATGTAGAGCCCCCATATCCTGGATCACCCATGTAGAAACGGCCCCTCTGTCTCAATCCCTTCTATGACGCCTCCTGCGAGGCATCCGGTATCCGCCGTTCACCGTTCGATGCTCTATCGGCTCGATTTTCCAGTAAAGACAAGCCCGAGGTATTTGGGCCACAGCGAGAGCAACTCCTTCGGTAGCTCACTGCCCACCATGTTCTCCGGTATGTCAGGCACACGTATGTCGAGGATGAGTAGAGTTATGGCTATAGCGAACACCCCATCGCTTAGGTTGATGATGCGGTCCCTATCCCTACTGACCTGGGGGCTGCTTACTGGTGTGTCGGTCATGAGCCTTCCTTCGCCTCTCGTTGTGCACAAGCTGTAGTCTAGGTTCTGGGGGCGTAGGCTAACTCTGCTGCTCACCGAGGGACAAGGGCTTGGCCCACGACTACGATGTGCTGTAAGGACCGCAAGGGCGCCACGGCAATGTGCTTCTTACAGAGTACAGTCTTACTGATATAAACGCATTGACGTTGAGCTATGTCTCACAGGAGGACTGGCTGGCTTTGCGATAAACCAGCCCTGTGCGAAGGTCGCACCATGGGATTGAATCCATGCCATCTCCTCCGCCGTTTCAACCCCCTCCGCGATAGTGCTTATTTTGAGGCTATGAGCAAGTTCAATGATCTTCTGGGCGATTGTGGCCTTGTAAGGATCGTGCGCCACACCACGTATCAGGTCCATATCGAGCTTGATAAAGTCGGGATGCAGCCGGTGGACGAGATTCAAAGACGAATAGCCAGAGCCTATGTCATCTAGGGCGATCCGGAAGTCATTATTCCTGCAATACTTGGTGAAGGCCTTTAAAGCATGAACGTCGTTAACCTCGTCCGCCTCTGTAACCTCAAAGACGACCTTGTTGTGGGCTATCCCAGCTTGGTCTAGCCCCGTGACCGTAGTCTGCAGGTAGGTATCAAGATCGTAGAGGCAGGAGGGGGAGAGGTTGATGAACAGGTGGTTCTCCACTCCGTGACGTCTCACCGCACGTATGGCACTATGGTTGGCCGCGAGACTTATCCAGGGGAGTAGCCTCGTCTCCCTAGCAGCGTCAAATATCGTCTCAGCGGATAATAGGCGCCCGTCTGCTGCTTGGGCACGTAGCAGGCACTCTTGAGCATAGATGTTAGTAGGGTCGTCCGCCCACACGATCGGTTGGAAGAAGCTGATTAGCCGCTGTTCCAATAGAGTAGGCAGCAACCATCCGAACATGGCAGAGGCAGTGAGTTGACTCAGCGAACGTATATTAGGAATGTCGCCCAAAGTAGGCTCGTCGAAGCCGATCTTGCATAAGGCCTTGGCTTCTTCAAGCTCCGATGAAGTAAGCAAACCTGAGAGGTCTGTGAGCAAGTTGCCCCATTGTCCTTCTGCAACATCAATGAGCACACGTCCGTCATGGGTTTCCTCGTAGGAGGCCCAATGCTGGCAGCGGCTTAAGTAGAGGCACAACTTCTTCGCGCTGCGGTTAGAGGCAAGCCAAAGATGAAGCCTGCCTGCTCCGGCGATCTCCCCCGAGACGCTTGCGTACTCTGGACAGCCGGGGCCCGGCGCATCTCCGCCAATCATGCTGTACTCTGAGACGTGATAGGGGCTCAAGCCAACCTCAACGCCCGGGAATGAACCCTCCGCCTTAGCAGCCATGCCGCCCGTATTTTTGCCCCAACACGTGCATTTCTCCCCATTAGCATGATCTCGCCGTGCATACTTTAGCGACTTTGTAACGCTCGATCCATCGTTGCCGTGTACTTTTCGTCGGGTTCGCAACATACATGATTAGACCTCTGCCAAGCACACTAGATATAGTCGCCCATACCGAACTACTTACTTTGCGTGCGCGATAAGAAGGACATGTACTGACCTTGCAGACTCCAGGAGACCAACATAGCATACGGGACCGTCACGTAGATTCCAGGAAGCTGCACATGCACGACGAACTGAGTTCTGGCAAGGAAATTGTTGATCTCTCGCCGCCACAAGCTCTGGATAGAGCCTCATCCTTCTTGGTAGGGCAGGGCTACGTCATCGTACATCGAACGGTGACGACGCTGATGGTCGAACGGAGGGAATCGCCTCGTCCGAACGGGCAAGGAGAAATCCTGAAGGTAGTGGTCATGGCAGTGCCACAACGTCAGGGCGGGGTAAAGATAAAGGTCAGAGGTGATTCCGAAGGTTTGCAAGGGCGGCAGGGCTTATGGAGGCTATGGATAAAGAACCTGCCAAGAAGACGTCACTAGGAGCCGCTCCTAGTAACCGCTCCCAGCCACTAGGGTAATGGACGTCCAGCGTCAGCCTTACTTTATCTCTTCGTCAACCGTAACCGCCATGACCTCACTCAGGGAAAGCGTCTACTTCACGGTCCCGTGCCGAGGTCTTACTGCCTTGCTGGAGATCAGCCTACCCACGTAGTGCCCTCACCAAGGAGATCATCTCTCAGGCACGTTTGCAGGTTATAGACAACGTCTTTTCTCTCCACCACTATGGGCCAGCCTCTCCGATGAGCTTCTTCAAAAAGGCTGCGGTTGGGATTAAAGACTGTAGGAGTCTCGACCAATTCCAAGAAGCCGACATCTGAGAGGGTGTCGCCAACACCAACGGAGCCGTCGAGGCTCAAGCTTGCTTCACTCACAAACTCCTTAAGCACCCCACGCTTATCGGAGAAGGGGTGCTCAAGAATCTCCCCCGTGTAGCAGCCTCCCTCCTGAGCCAGGACTGTGCCCCAGGCCCGATCAAAGCTCAGAGGCTTGAGGAAGGTTTCTAGTATTTCAGTGGGAGAGCCGGAGATGGCTATCAAGTAGTAACCAGCCTGCTTGAGCCTCAGGGCCAAATCCCTTGTATAGATATGAAGCCTCCTACCGTGGGCTTCTACCTCTACCTTGGCACAACGCCTAAGCTCCGCTACAGGAACTCCCTTTAGCTCACGTAAGAACAGCCGCACCACCAACTCATCGTAGACCTCGTAGGAGCCTTGACGATCTACCCAGGCGTAGTAATCCCGGCTCAGTTCCTCTCGCACCCTCTCAGGGAAGACCCCTTCATCTACCAGACGGCGAGTAAGTTCCGGTAAGAGTCCCCGCCTAAAGAGGGTGCCGTCTACATCGAAGACAGCCAATGGTTCCTTGGCAAGTGCTTCACTCTGCATACGTTCATTCTATGGCACCTACACTAGACAGAACTGACATCCAAGTCATGGTACTGGACCAAGGTCGAAGTCCTCACGTCGGTGACTCAAGAAGCCCCTTAATGTGCTCCACCGAAGGCCCAAGAGCATGGGCGAGTAGATGGCGGCTACAGTGAGCCCTGCATTCACGGGTATCCTTACTCAGTGTTGCTTAGTTCATCTTGTACAGTCAACGTTTCGGCTTATTTGGGGACTGTACACTATCTATTTGGGCATTTTTTGGTTCTTAGAATCACCTGTTCGACTCCGTTTGCCCTGACGTTAGCGTTACCACGCAGTCTATGAAAACGACGCCTACGGTTGCGTAAAAGATATGAATGAACGAAGTGACCTTCGGTATGGAGATCGTCGATCTTTCACCTCCATAAGCCCTAGACAGAGCCGAATCCTTCCTCACAGGGCAGGGCTATACGGGAGTCCGACGTACGACTACCACCCTCACAACAGAGCGTGAACTTCATGTGGGCACAGCCCGATACGGAGGGCCACCAACTCTGGTGATCATAGCCGTACCTCAACCCCAGGGCGGGGTGAGGATAAACGTCAGGAGTGATCCCGAAGGATTGCGAGAGCGGCAGGGTTTATGGAGGCTATGGATAAAGAACCTGCCAAAAAGACGAAGCGGCTAGGAGCGGCCCTACCAACCGCTCCTAACCAATAGGGTGACGAACACCTCCGAGAGCAAGTCTTACTTTATCTCTTCGTCAACCGTAACCGCCATCACCTCGTCTGAGATGTCGAAGTTGGCGTAGACTTCCTGGACGTCGTCGTTCTCTTCGAGGGCGTCTATGAGGCGCAGGGTCTGCCTCGCCGTCCCCGCGTCGAGGTCGATGCTGTTCTGGGGTTCCATGGTGATCTCCGCGTTCTCGTACGTGATACCCGCGTCAGCAATGGCGTCGCGGACGGCGGTGAACTCGTCGGGGGTGGTGACGACCCTGTAGTCGTTCTCCTGCTCCTCGACGTCTTCGGCCCCGGCTTCGAGGGCGACCTCCATCAGCTCGTCCTCGTCGGTCGAGTCCTTCGGGACCAGGATGATGCCTTTGCGCTCGAAGAGGTAGGCGACCGAGCCGGTCGTACCGAGCTTGCCGCCGTTCTTGGAGAAGATATAGCGCACGTCGGAGGCCGCCCTGTTGCGGTTGTCGGTCAGCACGTCGACGAGTACGGCGACCCCGCCTGGGGCGTAGCCTTCGTAGGTGATGCGCTCGTAGGTGTCTGCGTCGGAGCCCGCGCCGGTGCCCTTGTCTATGGCGCGCTGGATGTTGTCGTTTGGCATGTTGGCGGCCTTCGCCTTCTGCACGGCGAGGCCGAGCGCGGGGTTCATCTCGGCGTCCCCGCCACCCTCGCGCGCTGCGACGGTGATCGCTTTAGAGAGCTTGCCGAAGAGCGCCCCGCGCTTGGCGTCGGCTGCGCCTTTCTTGCGCTTGATCGTAGACCACTTGCTATGACCGCTCATATGGAACAAACCTCCCGCAAAAAGTACTCGTGAAACCTCATATCGTCCGTAAGCTCGGGGTGGAACGCCGTCACCAGGATGTTCTCTCCCCTGGCTGCGACGACCCGATCCCCGACCCTGGACAGGACCTCCACGCCAGGCCCGACGTCCTCGTAGAACGGAGCCCGGATGAAGACGCCGGTGTACGGCTCGTCGAAGCCCTCGACTTCGAGGTCCGTCTCGAAGGAATGGACCTGCCGCCCGAACCCGTTGCGCTCGACGAGCGCGTTCATCAGGCCGAGCAGGGGCTGGCGCGGTCCCGTCGTCGCGGAGGCGGCGAGTACCATCCCGGCGCACGTCCCCCATACGGGACCGCCCTTGTAGAAGTAGCTCCTGATGCCATCGAGGAGGCCTGATGAGACGAGCATCTTCCCTATCGTCGTGGATTCTCCGCCGGGGACGATGATCCCGGCCAGACCTTCGAGGTCCTCAACGGTCCGTACCTCGACGGGCTCGACGCCGAGCTTGCGAAGGATCTGCGCGTGCTCGCGGAAGTCTCCCTGCAGCGCGAGGACGCCGACCCTCTTCGGGCCGTCCTCCTTGCGCGCCGCGCCGTTGGTCTCGCCGTTACCAGCCACGGGTCGCGAGCCGCTCTCCTTCCGCGAGGTCGCCCATCTCCCTGCCGACCATCGCCTCGCCGAGCCCTCTGCTCGCCTCCGCTATGACCTTGGCGTCCTTGAAGTGGGTAGTCGCCTTCACGATGGCCTGAGCGCGCAGAGCAGGGTCTCCGCTCTTGAAGATGCCGCTCCCGACGAACACGCCGTCGGCACCGAGCTGCATCATCAGGGCCGCGTCGGCGGGAGTGGCGATGCCGCCCGCTGTGAAGAGCACGACGGGGAGCCTTCCGTTCTCGGCGACCCAGCGCACCAGCTCGTAGGGCGCCCCGAGGTTCTTCGCCTCCGTCATCAACTCCTCGTGTTCGAGGGCCCCTAGCCTGCGAATACCGCCAACTATCGCGCGCATGTGGCGCACGGCCTCGACGACGTTGCCGGTGCCGGCCTCGCCCTTAGAGCGGATCATGGCGGCAC
>CADDZK010000071.1 GCA_902812425.1 Actinomycetota bacterium | reverse complement strand
AGGAGGTTCCGCGTGTGGGGGCGCGCGTCACCCGCGTGTGGACGCTCGGACGCGGCCCTGACGGGAGCACGCACCTGTGGCAGGGACGGCGCAGGGGCACCGGCCGCGGCGAGGGGTTGAGCGGGCTCCAATTCGACAGCGCACGCGAACAGTCACCGTGAGCCCCGCGTTCTCAGGCCGTCTTGCGAGGCGCGTGCGACACGTCTCCGTGGTGTCGGATGAGAGACGTAGGTCGGGTGCCGCCATCTCCTTCATACTTACCGCGACCGCCGGTTCCCTCCGAATATCGGCCGTCTGGCTTCGCGGCCGCGCACGGTCGGTCTAGGATCGGAGGTAGGAGGCCCCGTTCACGTCGACGATGGCGCCGGTCATGAAGTCAGGGGCATCCGAGGCCAGAAACGCCACCGTCCGCGCGACCTCTTCCGGGGTAGCGACACGCCCGAGGGGGCTCTGAGCCCGGATACCGTCTCCCTCAGGGCCGCGTAGCAGAGAATTCGCCATGTCGGTCTCGACGAAGCCGGGGGCGACCACGTAGAAGAAGACGCCGTACGACGCGAGCGCTTGCGCCAAGGACTGGCTCATGGCGTTCAGGCCGGCCTTGCTCGCACCGTACGCGGGTGTCTCGGGCTCCCCACGAAAGGCCCCGCGCGAGGAGACGTTCACCACGCGTCCGCCGCCGCGCACCATCATGATCCTGGCGGCCAAAAACGAGAGGTTCGCCGGGCCTATGAGGTTCGTCGCAATCGTCCGGGACCACGCGTATTGCCAGCCTTCGTAGTCGACTTCCTCTATGGGGTGGGCCTCGAAGATGGCCGCGTTGTTGACGAGGACGTCGATAGATCCCATCTCCCGCGCAACGCTCTCGACGAGACCTCGCGCGGAGCCCGCGTCGGCCACGTCCGCCCCGAAGAGCGCGTGCGGCCCCCCGTCCCGCAGAGAGGCGAGCGTCTCCTCCGCCGCCTCACGGTCGGCGCGATAGTGGACGGCTACTCGCGCGCCCCTGGCAGCGAGCGAGCGTGCGATCTGGCGCCCGATGCCGCGCGAGGAGCCCGTCACCAGCGCCACCTTCCCCGATATGTCCACCTGTCCCCCCTATCTAGTTGCTACGCCTCCCGCGCCGCCTTTTCGTCCCGAGACGCCACAATGGCCGTCAGGTACAGGCATCAGCCAAAGGCAGCGACGCCGGCCTCAGCCACCTCATGGTCCTCGTCCACCGTACCTCCGCTCACCCCGATCGCGCCGACCACCTCGCCTTCGCGCATCAGCGGGATGCCCCCGGCGAAGATGACTATCCGACCGCCGTTCGTAGTGTTGATGCCGAAAAGGGGCTGGCCGGGCTGGGCCATCTCGCCGATCTTTCTCGTGGTGAGGCCTCTCCCGGCCGAGGTGAAGGCCTTGTCTATGGCGATGTCGATGCTCGCCACCCAGGCCCCATCCATCCGGTGGAAGGCTACGAGGTTCCTTCCTGCGTCCATGACGGCTATGTTCATCGGCAGGCCCATCTCTTGCGCCTTGTGCTCGGCCGCAGAGATGATTCTCTGAGCTTCTTCGAGCGTGATCACCGCGCTGTTACCTCCCCGTTTGAGGACACGTCATCCGCTACTACCTGTATATCCCACCGGTCCATCATAGCCGATGACGCTGTCTCTCTTGTTCGTTTACCGTGTCGAATTGGACAGAGGATCCAGCCACAAGCTGTCCAGTATCTGCCCGGGCACGCCTCTATCCCGATGACCCTCGAACCCTACGTTCTCTATGCGCCGCGACGAGAAGCATATGAGGCGCGAGTGGTCTGATGACCTCCTGGGCGGCGTTCCACCGTTCATGCCCCCGGACCGAGCGCGGAGGCTGCCGAGATCAGGTCCGCAGGGTCGTCGTCGGCGTATGGGCCGTGGCACCCTCGGGACCGCCGACCTCCTCCTCGACGAACGCCCTGGTGCGCAGTGGGAGCTCCTTTATGAACAGAGTGGCCACGAAGGCCAGGGCTATGATGGGGATGCCGACCACGAACACGGGGTGCATCGCCGCGGCGAGCCCCTCGCGGATGCCGGTCACGAAGGCATCCGGTAATTGACCGAGGGTGTTAGGGTCAAGCACCGCCCCGACACCGCCGCCGCCCGAGAGCTCCTGTGCCTGTGGACCGTTCAGCGCCTGCGGCGGCAGGTGCTTGGGGATCTCGGTCTTCATGCCGTTGGTCATGATGGTTCCGAAGACGGCCGTGCCGAGCGTAGCTCCCATCGACCTGGAGAGCTGCGTGGTGGAGGTCGTTACCCCGAGGTCCTCCCGCCTGCTCGCGTTCTGTACGACGAGCGTGTAGGTCTGAAGCACGGCGCCGAGCCCGAGGCCGACGACGATCATGGCGAGGGTCAACTGCGCTTGCGTGGATCCGGCGTCGAGGCGCGTGAGCAGATAGTAGCCGCCCCCCATGACGAGAAGACCCGCGAGCATGAACGCCTTGTAGCGACCGGTATAGGTGATGAGCCGGCCGACGATGATGCTCAAAAAGATCATGGAGGCGCTCAGAGGGATGAGGATGGCGCCCGAGTTGGTGACGCTCACCCCGATTACACCCTGGGCGTAGACGGGGATGAAGAAGATCGCCCCGAACATGGTCATGGATATAGCCATGTTGGAGATGTTCGAGAGGGTGAAGACGGAGTTCTTCCAGAGCCTCAAGGGCAGCACGGGCTCCGCCGCGTAGTACTCGTTGGCGAGAAACCCGACAAGGACCAGCGCGCCGACGACGAACAGCGAGACGATCTGCCAGGAGGCCCACGGGTACGTGGTACCCCCCCAGGTGGTCGCGAGCAGTACCGCAACCAGCGCGAGCGGCAGGGCGACGAAGCCGACGTAGTCAAGCCTGTGCCTCCTGGGCGTGTGCGGAACGTGGAGGTAGGCGACGATGAAGATGAGCGCCGCTACGCCGATGGGCAGGTTGACGTAGAAGAGCCACCGCCAGCTGAAGTTGTCCGTGATCCACCCGCCCAGAAACGGGCCGCCTATGGAAGCGACCCCGAAGACGCCGCCGAGGTAGCCCATGTACTTGCCGCGCTCGCGGGCACTTATGATGTCGCCGATGATGGTCTGAGAGAGCGGCATTAGCGTGCCCATACCGAAGCCCTGCACGCCGCGGGCGACGACCAGCCACCAGAACCCCTGAGCAGCCCCCGCGAGTATGGAGCCCAACATAAAGACAACGATCCCCGCGATGTAGAAGCCACGCCTGCCGTACATGTCCGAGAGCTTGCCGACCACAGGCACGGTGACCGCCGACATCAAGATGGCGCTCGTCGCGATCCAGGAGTAGTGCTCGATGCCCCCTAGCTCGGCCACGATGACCGGCATGGCCGGCGAGACGATGGTCTGGCTGACCGCGGCTACAAGCATGCCGAGCATGAGCCCGATGAATATGACGTTCTTGTGCCCCGCTCCGTTTTTTGCCATCTTCTCCCCTCAGTGCTTCATTAGTTTGGTGATAACGCAGAGCGCCCGCCTGAATTCCGCCAGTTCCTCAAGCGTAAACTCCCGCCGGATACGCTCTTCGAACTCCTCACGACGCTCCTGACAACCCTCGACCAGGAGCCGTCCCTCCTCGGTGGCGTACAGCCTCACCACCCGGTTGTCTTGCGGATCCCGCTCTCTGCGCAATAGCCCCTCCGCCTCAAGCCTCTGCGCAAGGCGCGTGATGCGCGAAGGGTCGACCTCGAACCTGTGGCTGACCTCTCCCTGGCTTGTCCCATCCTCCTCAATGAGCATGCTCAGGAGAAACCACGTCGCCGCACCGAGGCCCACCTCGCGCTCGAAGGCGTGCTTCATCCTCCAGAAGGCAAGACCTAAAAGGGGCATCAATGAATCTTCCCCCGCAGCCTTCTCCGTAGGCACCACACCTTTCTTCCCCGAACGTCGATTATCTAGCATCTGGTAGCCACTCCTGCATTTAATTGACAGCGCAAGTATACTTGTGAAACCTGCTGTGTCAACGAAAATCTGTCTGACATTCTGGAGGAGTTCGAAGAGCGTGGGGCAAGCACGGTTAGAACCTGCGAGGAGGCACGACATCAGAAAAATTTTCTCACGAAGGAGCTGCACGGCATGAGTCTCGGTCTCTCCGTCCTCGATGTCTCACCGGTCAGTTCGGGCTCGAGTGGTGCCCGGGCGCTTCGCAACACGCTCGAGCTGGCGCGGCTAGCGGACGAGCTCGGCTACGAGCGGTACTGGCTGGCCGAGCACCACAACCTCCCGAGCATTGCGAGCTCCACGCCCGAGGTCATGATCGGGCACGTCGCGAACGTAACCGAGAGGATAAGGGTCGGCGCGGGCGGTATCATGCTCCCCAACCACGCTCCGCTCAAGGTGGCCGAGACCTTCCGCGTTCTGGAGGCCTTGCATCCAGGGCGCATCGACCTCGGCATAGGGCGTGCGCCCGGTACCGACCCTGTGACCGCCACGGCCCTGCGCCGCTCGCAGGACAGGCTCGGCGCGGAAGATTTTCCGGTGCGGTTTGGTGAGCTCCTCGCCTTCTCGGGCGACGGGTTCCCAGAGGATCACCCGTTTCGGTCCGTCGTCGCCATGCCGCGTGACGTCGGGCTACCGCCGATCTGGCTTCTAGGATCCAGCGGCTACTCGGCGATAGCTGCAGGCAAGATGGGTCTCGGCTACGCCTTCGCCTCGCACTTCAGCCCGGCGGACCCTGCCCCCGCCATGCGCGCCTACCGCGAGAACTTCGAGCCCTCGGAGGACTTCGGGCGTCCTTCGGCCGTACTCGCGGTCGCCGTCATCTGCGGGGAGACAGACGAGCACGCACAGAGGTTGGCCTCTTCCATGGAGCTCGCCTGGGTCCGCATGCGTAGCGGCAAGCCCATGCCGCTGCCGAGCCCCGAAGAGGCGCTGGGCTATCCCTACACGGCAGGCGAACGCCGGCTGGCCGACGCCTACCGCGCGATGCAGGTAATCGGAGATCCTTCCACAGTGCGGGCGCGCATCGAGGAGGTAGCCGAGCGTACACTGGCAGATGAGATCATGGTAACCACCAACGTCTACGACCACGGCGAGCGGCTGAGATCCTACGAAAGGCTCGCTGCGGCGTTCGAGATGGCAACCAGGTAGGTCGGCCAGGTATCCACCCGAAAGGAGAGAGCATGGTAGACGAGGGGCAAGAGAGCGGCAGGCAGGATTCCCGCAAGGTCTACCCGGACCGCTCGGTCCTTGGAGGGGAGGTTGGGCTCTGGAGCTCGGATCTGAACGCATTGCCTGCATCCCGGGCCAGAGAGACGGCGGCGGAGATCGATGAGTTGGGCTACGCGGCGCTGTGGTTCGGCGAAGCCATGGGCAGGGAGGCGTTCACCAACGCCTCGATGCTCCTCTCTGCCACGAGCCGCCTGGTGGTTGCCACCGGCATCGCCAACATCTTCGTCCGGGACGCGTGGGCCACGAACGCCGCGGCCAAGACGCTCGCCGGGGCATATCCCGACCGGTTCGTGCTCGGGCTCGGCGTCAGTCACAGACCCATGGTCGAGATGCGCGGGCACGACTACCGCTCACCCCTCTCGACCATGCTCGCCTACCTCGAAGACATGCGCGAGGCGCAGTTTACGGCGGCGCAACCCGAGCACGAACCGCCATGGCTCCTCGCCGCGCTCGGGCCCAGGATGCTGGAGCTCTCCAGGGATTTCGCCGACGGCGCACACCCTTACCTGGTGACCCCGCGGCACACGGCGGAGGCGCGCGAGATCCTCGGCGACGGTCCCCTGCTGGCCGTGGAGCAGGCGGTGGCCCCGACCGGCGACCGCGAGGAGGCCTTGAGGCTTGCACGCTCCCACCTGGGCCGCTATATGCGGATGCCGAACTACCGCAACAGCTGGCTCCGCCAGGGCTTCCGGGAGGAAGACCTCTCGGGAGGGGGCAGCGAGCGGCTCGCCGAGGGGCTCGTGGCGTGGGGATCCGAGGACGACATCCGCGAGAGGGTCCGCCAGCATCTCTCGGCCGGGGCGGACCAGGTGTGCGTCCAGGTGGTGACGGAGGGCCCCGCAGACGGCCTCATAGAGCACTGGCGCTCACTCGCCCCCGTGCTACTCGGGTAGGCGTCGGCGGCTGTGCAGTCTATTTCAGCCGGCTACCGTCCTTCGGACGTTCTTGCGCCCCGGCGTAGCGACGGCGCGCCAGGGCCGCGTAAACCCCCAGGGGTACGGCCACCAGGGCCGCCGTCGCGAAGAGCAGTCCGAACCGACCATCGTCAGCCAGAGGGGCCGCCGCTGCGGTAGCCAGACCGCTGCCGGCAAACAGGGCCGCGGCGAACAGTGAGATCACCGTCGCCCGCGCCTCAGGTACGACCTCGGTGGCCCAGGTCTGCAGCGTGGAGTGCATGAAGGCGAACCCTCCGCCCACCATTACCGCGGCGACGGCGACACCTGTGAGCGAGCGCCCCACCGCACCCGAGGCGTAACCGAGGGCGAGCATGCAGCCCCCGATCAGGATCAGCGCGGCAGCTCCGAGGCGGTTCGAGACGAGCTTGACGGCACGGGTCCACCCGAGCACCGCCAGCCCGTAGAGTCCGACGGCGAGCCCGGCTACGGCGGGGCTGAAACCCACGCTCTCGAGCGAGGGGGCGAGAAAGGTGAGGAAGCCCAGGATCACCGCGCCTTCGACCGCTGCGATCCCGACCACCGCGACGGCCCAGGGCCTGCCGAAGACGCGACCGACCTGGACTATCGGTCCTTCCCTACCCTCCGTCGTGAAGCCTTCCGGCTCGGGCAGGCCAGCGAGGAGCAAAGCGAGCACGCCGCCGGCCAGGGCGGCGACCGAGAAGGCGAGGCGCCAGGAGCCCAGGTAGGCTGCCAGTCCCCCGAGCACGGTCGCCAGCGCCGTGCCGACTGCGGAGGCGGCCATCAGGTCAGCGAGGGCCTTCTGCCTGGACTCGATACCTACCGTATCGCCGACGTAGACCAGGGCTGCGGGTATCACCGCGGCGAACAGCCCTCCCGCCAGAGCCCGCGCCGCGGCCAGGACGGCCAGGTTCGGGGCCAGCGCGGAGATCACCCCCGCAAACACGGTCCCGAAGAGCGTGAGGCGCATGATCCTGACCCGCCCGAGCCTGTCCGAGAGCATCCCCCACACGGGCTGCATCCCCCCGTAGAGCAGGTAGTAGAGGCTGGCCGTCGCGGCGACCCCCGCGAGCGACGTCCCGAGCGAGGCGGCGATGGTGACGAGCATCGGGGCTACCGCGAAGCGGTCGAAGGAACTGAAGAAAGCCGCGAGCTGCAGGAGGCGCAACCCGCCACCAGAGGATCCCTTCGGACGCTGCCACAGGTTACCTCCGCCTTCGTCCACCCGACGACTCCTGTGTGCGAGTTTTGCTCGACACCACATTCCTCCTCATTTTTTGGGTGCCGTCTCCGTGCATCCGGCGATCCGGAGCAGCCGCCTGCTACGCACCAAGCCCGGACGAGCACCGAGTGTACCAGCGGCGTACCGTCGTCCTCACGAACAGAGCGACTTAAATGCGGCACCTGCAGATCAGAGCGATGCCAACAAGAACCCGCCACATCACAGGAGGCTTCCCAGACCCTCAGTTTCTCCCTGCAAACCGGGGCAAACAGAGAGCCGGCGAGCGGACTCGAACCGCTGACCTCATCTCATTACGAGTGATCAGTCCAGTGTTGCAGGGGTTTGCAGAGTCTTGCAAGTGCCGCATATCGAAGTCCCCTTCTCTGCTCTGCCTTGCCCAGTGTTGCACCGTATTGCGTTCCCGGTGGTGGCAATCTCGTCCTCGTATTCACCTAATGCCATCGTCCAACTCTAACCCTTGTGGGCCCACATCGGGCCAACCCCTATGTTAGGTCTTGCGCAAGAGTTCGCTCGCGTGCTGCAGACAAGCTTCGGTTTCTGCACCGATGCGCCTCACAAGCTCACCGGCGGGGGCAACGTCCAAGATCAGGTCTACCGCCTCCCCGGCCCATATCATCGCCGTCTCGAAGTCTCCGTCCCTGACCGCGGCTCGGAACCTGGGGATTTCTTCCTCCAGCGCCTCGCTGAGATCATCCTCCCTTCTGCCCCAGCGTTCCATAAACCGATTACGTATGGCGCGTCCGGTGTAAGGTCGAGGCCACGCATGCTGGCGCACGACGTCGAAGACTCGCGTTCGCTCTGTGTCGCGGCCTTTGGCAGCCACGATGTATTCCTTGGCGCTTTCGTGACCTAGGGCCTCGATAGCTGCATAGAAGCGCGTTCCTATCAGGGCTCCCGCGGCGCCGAGCATTAGCGCGGCTGCCAGGCCACGCCCGTCAGCAATTCCGCCAGCGGCCAACACTGGCGTCGGCGCCACGGCATCGACCACCGCGGGTACCAGCGGTAAAGTCGACCGGTCCGCACCGTGCCCGCCGGCTTCCGTCCCTTGCGCGACGATGATGTCCGCGCCCGCTGCCTTGGCGGCGCGCCCGTCTTCCACGTCCTGTACCTGGCAGATCAGCGTGCAACCTGCCTCCTTGATGGCACGGACAAACGGCCGTGGATCACCGAAAGAGAGCATGAACGCGGGCGGCTCGTAGCTAAGGGCGAGCTCAAGGATCTCGTGCGTAGCGTGCCAGGTGATCAGTCCTACGCCCCAGGGACGCGTTGTCTCGCTCCTGGCTGTAGAGAGTTCGGTGTGCAACCACTCCGAGTCGCCGTAGCCGCCACCGACCAATCCTAACGCACCGGCGTTGGACACCGCCGCGGCCAGCCGGCCTCCAGCAACGCTGCCCATGGGGGCCGAAACGATCGGGTACTCCAAGCCGAACTTCTCCGTCAGTGCGGTCCTGATGGTCACAGTCTTCTGTCCCTTTACGAGTTCGCCTACTCCAGCCGGTTCACGGTAACAACTTCATGATAGCTGGTTGCACCGCTGCGGCCGTGACTCTACGGACATGACTCTCTTTTCTAGAGATCAAGAAGCTTATAGGAGCCAAGCTCTTAGGTACAAGGAAGGTTCCCTTCAATAAGACAACATCCCCATGGACAACCTCGTCATGTTAGACGAGTTGGCCCACCAGTGGCTTGGTCGCCTCTCCCGTTTATGCTTCGACATTTGAACGCTGAAGGGCCTTTATCGTCCCTATGAAGCGCTTGCGCAGTTCCAGGCCCCGATCGTTCACCTCGGGCCACGGATCTGGCCCACCCGTTTTTCGGGTTGGATAGCGTCAACGCGTGTGAGGCCGTCCTCCTCGTAGACGGCGATCCCAAGGAGAGCGAGAGTTGCGGCCTCGGGGTTCGCGTCGGAGGCGAGCCGCATAAACTCCGGGTCCACGGCCACCAAGACCTTGTACGGCCTCTCCCTTCCCGTATAGGAGGAGAGGTCCAACTCCCCTAGTACCTCGATACCCGCTTCCTGTAAGGCCTCGCGCAGTCTAACTGTGGCCTCCTTGAATGCGAAAGGGAGTGTGCCGTAGACGGTGGGCGAGAGTTCTCTACGGTGCAACTCTAGCTCCTCGGGGCCCGTCTCGTAACTATGCTCCAGGTAGGAGATGGCCTCATCCGAATCTGTGATGTTCCTGTCGCCTACTATGAGCTTCTTAGAATCGGGCAAGGCGAAGTTTGCAGAAAACCCAAATATGTACGCACCTACCCAATCCCGAAGGTGCCATCACCATATCATGCCCATATCGGTATCCGACCCGTTACCCTCCTTGGCCAAAAAGGCCCTCAGTGTCAACGGGGCAATTCAGAAACCCCAACTGTCGGTCTGAGCAGTCAGACTCCGAACAACTCTCTGTCTAACACTCATGCCGCCCAAGGGAGGATCATTTCTAAGCGCTTGCGTAAGCGGTAGTACCCCGAACTCTCTTGCCGAAGAAGTACATCCAGCACCTATCCGAGCACACCAACATACAGCTTACCCTAGACCGGTACTCTCATTGGATACCTACTATGTGGCCCGCGTCACCACCAGCGAGATGGAGCAAGGACTGCACTAAGCGACACGCCGCAAATCGACAAGAGGGACGCGCTCTCACGGTACGCATCCCCCTGCCGGTTCATCTCATCTACTGGGTTGCTCTAGGTCTTCGCTTCCCCTTTGCCCAGGGGGCTGGAGACGTCGTCCGCTCAAAAAGGTCGGCCAAGTGGCGCAGGTGAGGGCTCGAGTGTAGGCTCAGGGGACCAGTAGCGTACCATTGCAATCCTTCGAGCAAGTTACTTCTCCCCGCTCTCCCCGAAGATGGCGAAGACCTCCTCTATTAGGGCCCTGCGCTTGTCCGGCGGCAGGTCCCTGGGGTGGACGGTCTGTTTCTCGCTCTGGAGCCCGCGGAGCTTGGCTTCCTCGGAGAGGTAGCGATCGATGACCCGCACGACGGCGTCGACCTTCGCGCGGGGCAGATCATCGCGGCCGCCGAACAACTTGCTCCACATCGTCGTTACCTCCTCGCGGGCGTCGCCGTTCGCACGGTTACGCCGGCCTGGCGGCGGACGACGCCGCACCTGGACACCGGCAACCGGGACCGTCGCGGGTTCAACAGAAACCCCTCGAAGGCCTCCCGCTCAATGCTCAACAGCTCGTTCAAGCTTTCGATAAGCGGACCAGGTAGCGGGATCGGGTCCAGCACTACTCGATCGACGGTCGCGCAGGGACCGCACATCACCGAGACGAGTTCCCCGCCAGACGTCACCCTGACCCGCCAGTCGCCGCCCGGCGCCCCGAGCTCAAGGAACATCCTGGCCTCGTCCTCGAAGCTGAAGACCGGCAGCGCCTCCCGACCGGAGGCGAGCATGGTCCTCAGCACCTCCATCCCGCGGCTTCGATGCCTCGCTATCAACCAGAACGGCCTCGAATGGGTCATTCTCACCAGAAATCTTCTCCCTTCCCCGCGGACGTCCGAGGTGCAAACGTATGCTCGGCCTCTCTCCCCCGGCGGCTTCGCCCGCCCGACCGCTCGCCCGAAAGCGAGTGCAGGAAGTCCCCACGGTTTACGCCCGCCGGCCCTTTCCCGACGACCCCCGCGACGAAGGGATGGACGATCCACCGCACGCCCGCGCACGGACCGCGGAGCAGGGCGGCGAGATCCGCCTCCGAGATCTGGGCGACGCGCTAACCTCCTCCCGCCGTCTCGAGCCACAGGAATATGCCCGCCTCCTCTTCGAGCTCCAAGACCGGCGACGCCGTCTGACCGTCGAGGAGCCCTAGCACCAGCACGTACGCCTCTTCGTCATCCCGCCCGGCGATCAGGAAACGAGAGCGTGCGCGTGGCACTTCGACCACACCGCCGCACGCCAACATCGCCCTACCTCCTCTCACCGTCAAAACCCCGGCGAGGAGAGCATCCATATCGCGGCATCAACCACCGTCGAAGCGCCGCCCAGCATCAGCGCGACCCCGATCAAGCGCCCGCCGCGACTTTCGCTCCCAAAGAGCTGGCCGAGCCCCAGGTGCGCGGCCCCGAACCCGAACGCCAGCGCCGCCATCCCCAAAGAACCGAAGAGCAACCCCAGCAGGGGACCACCGACGAGCAGGAGCACCGCCGACCACCGCAGCGTCTTCGCACCAGACAGAGCTCTTGCAGATATCATCTCTTAATCTCCTTTGACGACTTCCGTTTCTCGATTCGCTGTCCTGAGGGACCGCCACGTCCCACGTGGCCCGACTCGACGGCCTCCGGATCCCCTCGACAATCAGGGGCGCACCCTCCTGATGTGCGCCGGGCGACGCGCTGCCACGACGCCGGAGGATCGTCACGATCCCCCACAGGCTCATCAGCGCCCACGCCCCTTCTAGCAGGATGAAGCCCAGCTGCCGGTCCATGACGGCGACGACGGTCAGCACCGCGGAGCCCAGGAAGTTCGTGACCTGGTAAGAGAGCTTCGAGGTATCCGCAAAGCCGAACTGGCTGGCGGCGTAGGCCCCCAGTATGGCTAGGGCCCCCAGAACCGAGATCGTTTGCAGCACGTCGCTCTTGCCTCCTTACTTGTCACGTTCACGCGCAAGACCACTCCTGCCGGGAGTTTTCCCGGGCCTACCCCGCTTTCGGCGGGCTTGGGCCGTCGCCCTAAGGCGCGCCTCGTTCTGCCCTCGAATCTACCCCTGGGCCGTAGAGCGGCGATGCACGAGACCGCCCACGAGGCGCTCCATGGCGCCCCAAGCCTCGTCCCTCGCCGCCTCGGGGTCCTCGGAGACCGCCACGAAAAACGCCGCCTCCAGCAGCGCGCCGTTGATCAGGCGGGCCAAGGGCCCGACCGGTTGGGGCTCTACGTAACCCTCCGCGATGAGGGTCTCAAGCCCCTCCTCGATCTTGGCCACCGCGTGGCGCGCGTCTATCTCGTGCCACTCCCAGCCCAAAACCGAAGGTCCGTCGAGGAAGAACGTGCGCTTCATCTTGGGGTCGAGGACGGCGTCGACGAAGGCGCGGTATCCGGCCATCACCGACTCCGGGAAGTCGGACTGCGCCTGTTCCGCCGCCTCGATCTCCTCGTCTATCTCACCCTCCATCTCGTCTACGACGGCCCGGAAGAGATCCTTCTTGTCCTCGAAGTGGTGGTAGAGCGCCCCGCGCGTAAGCCCCGCGCGCCGCACGATCTCCTCGGCGGCCGTCTCGTGGTAACCCTTCTCGGCAAACAGGGAGCGCGCCGCGTCCAGCAGCGCCCGCCTCGTGGTCGCCCTCCTCTGCGCCTGTGTGCGTCCTCCCTTGCCATCCTCTTTAACATTCATTCTGTATGTATATTACTATCGGGGGCCGGCGACGTCAAGGGTAGAACCGACGAGCGTTGGCGCGCGATGTGCGGGGCACTGGGTCGGCTACCTAGCAGGGGCCGAGCAGGTGTCGCAGTGGTGAGGACAGGGAGTAGCGGTGTAGTGCTTCCGGAGAGCGCGCCCGCCGCGAAGGCTCACAAAAGCGGCGAGGATGAGCCCGGCACTTGCCGGGCTCACCTCTGCCAGCACGAAGAGGGAGAGCGTGTCCGCTACTCCGCCTTGGTGTGCCTCTCCTCCATTTCGAGGCCGCGGATATAAGAGCCCATCTCCAGGGCGCCACCGAGGATCAAGCTGACAGCGAATATAGCTAGCAGATACCAAAGCATCTATCTCACCTCCTCTTATGTCTCATGCTAGGTTCTATAATAACATTCATACTGTATGTATGTTATTATAAGATCGACCAATGTCAAGGGTCGCGCTGGTCAAGAGAGCATGGTTCGGCGAGATGCGTTAAGAGCCGAGGCATTCGAGCGACGGGCCGGGCGGGTGGCACCGCTAGTGGAGCTGCATTTACCGCCATCGAGCTTGATGGGGAGGTAATGTTTGTGAGCGAGCTGTTGGGCACGAAGGTGCTCCTGGCTACCGACGGTTCCGAGGGGGCCGAGGGTACCGGTTCTGCGCTGCACGTGGTTTACGTTGAACCGCTGGCCGACTTCTTGAAGAACGGAGCTGGAGCGCCAGGCTACGACCACGGTCTCTACGAGATGATCGAGGCAGAGGGCCAGGAGACGCTCCGGAAGCTGATCTGGCGGGTGGAGGTTGGTGGCGGAACCGTGGCCGAGGCCCATCTCAGGACGGGAGCGGTGGCCGATGAGATCGTGGCTCTCGCCGATCAGCTGGAAGTAGACTTGATCGTCGTGGGAAGCCGCGGGCTGCGTGGCATAAGGCGCGCCCTTGCAGGCAGCG
>CADDZK010000070.1 GCA_902812425.1 Actinomycetota bacterium | reverse complement strand
TGTCTTCGCCTCGCGCTGGCTCCCCGAATCCTTCGCACCCGTTCGGGGCGAGCTCGCGGAGATCCACGCCGGGCTGCGCGATCAGGCGCGCAAAAAGGGTGAGGTCTGGGCCCGCCTGGACAACGACGTTACCCGCATCATAGGGCAGCATACGATAAAGCGCATTATCTCCGCCGTCCGCGACTCCCACCACGGGGGGACGGTCGTCATCATCCCCCCGCGTCTGGCCGACGATATCCTGGAAGACCGCTACGTCTCCCTTAAATACAAGTTCATCGACGCCGAGCCGCGCAGGCGTTTCCGGACGCTCATAGTCGACGTCATGAACGCGCTGGCCCGCTCCTACGCGGGCGCACCGGCGAAGGACCCCGTCGGCTGGGAGGACTACGAGGCGAGTAGCGACGAGGACCTCTCCGAGCTCGACGAAGCCATCTTCGAGGTCGCGCACCTGATTGCGGGCCTCACGGCCGTGGACGGCGCCATCGTGATGACCCAGCGCTTCGAGCTGCTCGGCTTCGGCGGTGAGATCTCGGGCGAGCTGCCGGGCGTAAAGACCGTCGCGAAGGCCCTCGATATCGAGGCCGATGAGACCGTCGAGGAGTTAACGGAGGGCGTGGGGACCCGCCACCGCTCGGCGTATCGCCTCTGCAAAGAGCTCCCCGACGTCATAGCCGTCGTCATCTCGCAGGACGGCAACGTGCGCTTCGTCAAGTGCATGGAAGGCGCCGTTACCTACTGGGATCAGGCATAGCACGACGAGCATCTGGGTCGCCGACGTGTGAGGAGGTGGGGCCGCCTGGCCCCGCCTATGTGCCCCTATCGCCCGGTGGTGAAGGACCAGACCTTTGGCTGGTTGCCCTTCTTTCGCGGGTTCTGATCGAGCGCGTTGCCCGCGAGGTCCCTGGCCCCCGTAGTGACGACGACCCTGTAAGTGGTATTCACCCGGAGTGACCTCGATGAGGTCCCGAAGGGGTCGAGAGTGGCCTTCAGGCCGTCGGGACCGAGCGTCACGACCGCGTTGGTGATCGGCGTTGTGCTCTTGTCTGCGTTTACCTTGTAGAGCTTGAAGGTCGAGCCATTGATCGTAGCCGGGTCCATCGCCTCCGAGAAGTTGGCCGTAACGCTGGCGCCGCGCCTGACCGTCTCACCGTTAGCGGGCTGCACGCGGCCCACCCTGGGGGCTTTGTCGTCCGGCACGACAAAGGTCTTGAAGGCGAAGTCTACGGGAACGCCGTTATCGGTGCGGACGGCCCACTGGCCGCTGGTGCGGTCGTAGGCATCACCGCCGGGATAGGGATCGTTATAGGCCATACCCCAGCCGTAGAAGGATGCGCCGGTCGGGCTCGCGCTCGCCGTGCTCGTCACGATAGCGTAGCTCTTGCCCGCCGAGACCGATGCGGGTTGCGTCAGGCTTATGTCCACCCATCCGCCCGGAGCGTTGGTGGAGAAGTCGGTGATGGGTGCGCTCCCCGCACCAAGGACGGTGCCTGAGGGCAAACCGGATTCGTCGAGCGTCTGGATCGAGACCAGCATGTCGCCGGCCTCCATAGTCCCCACCCTGTAAGCGTGTACCGAGACCTTGTCCAGCGAGCCGGATACGCCCGCGGTAAACGTCTGGGCCATGGGGTAGTTGGCGTCCATGCCGACGGATAGGGGCGCCTCTGTCTGTTCCTGGTCGAGCTGGGAGGCCGCTAGGGCCACGCTCCCGGCCAGAAGGATCATCGTCGCCATAACCGAAAGTAGAAGAACGGTCCGTCTCATCATCTCTCCTTTAGTACGTGTTGCCGTCTCCATTACGGTCTCTAGTTTGCAGCCGGTCCTGCAGACGGACTAGCCACACCACCCCCACAGTTCTCCCACGCTTGTGCAACACCGGGGTCTGCGGCCCGGTAGATCTAGAAATCTTCCACGTGCCCTAGTGAATAGCGCTCGGCCATAGTGTTCGGGTTGCCGAGGACAGAGCATTCCTGGATAGCCTCGTTCGTGCTGGCCTTCTTTTCTGCGGTGCTGTTAGTGGGCGCGGACCAGCTGGTCACGGTCGCCTTGAGCAGGCAACCTCCAGAAGCGAACGAGACGGGGTACGCCTTCGGGATGTTCTTGTTGTTGCTGCTAACGATTGCGTCGAAACTGACGGCGTTGGGGCTCGGGATAGTGGGAGCACTTCAGCAACGGCGTGGGAGGTCGTTCACGTTTGCCAGACTAGCTTGCAGTGTCCTGGTATTGGGGCTGATCCAGGCTGAGGCATAGGTTTCGTGAACGTGGCACACTTCCTGGAAGGCCCACCGAAGGTCTACGTCGTGCCGATAAGGAACAACAAGTCCACTCCCTCTCCGCTCCGAGAAGCGGACTTCGGGAGACCCTCTAACTGGCCCGTTCAGCCCTGCGCGGGCTCGACGGTCGCGGACATAGAGCCTTTGCAACGGGGGATGAGGGGGTCGGGGCCGAACGCCTGGATCTGATCGCGCTTCAACTCGGCCTGCTCCAGGTTCGTCGTCGCGACAATGACTCTGCCCGTTGCATCGACCTCCTGCGCCATTTTGTATCCCTTCTCCACAGGATGGCCGAAGATCCTCTTGAGCATCAGGATCACGTACTCGTAGCTGTGATCGTCGTCGTCGAGCAAGACCACGTTGTAAGGTGGCAGCCCTTTAGCCTTCTGCTCCTTCTTCTCTACGGGGCGGGTGATCGTGTCCGTCATCGCGCTTCCGGCTCAGCGACCCTTCCACTCGGGCTTGCGCTTCTCGAGGAAGGCGCACATGCCCTCCTGGGCGTCCGCGAAGGTGGCGTTGAAGGACATGACCTCCTTCGTGTACGCGTAGGCCTGCTCAGTAGGCATATCGAGCTGACGGTAGAAGGCCTGTTTGCCGACCCCTACGACGAGCGGGCTCGCCTCGGCGATCCTCTCCGCAAGAGAGCGCGCCACACCCTCCAGATCCTCAGACGCTACGACCCTGTTGACGAGGCCTTCAGCGAGGGCTTCCTCGGCTGAGATGAAGTCGCCCGTGAGGAGCATCTCCATGCTCTTCTTCTGGCCGACGGAGCGGGAGAGGGCGACCATCGGCGTGGAGCAGAACAGCCCGATCCTGACGCCCGGCGTGGCGAAGCGCGCCTCCTCGGAGGCCACGACGAGGTCGCAGGTTGCGGCGAGTTGGCAGCCTGCGGCGGTCGCCGTAGCGTGGACCTGTGCGAGCACCGGCTGCGGGATCTCCCGGATCGTCTCCATCAACTCGCAGCAGACGTCGAAGATGTGCCGGTAGAACTCGGGGTCGCGCCCGATCATCTCCGAGAGGTCGTGCCCCGCACAGAAGGCCGAGCCCTCGCCGCGCAGGATGACGACCGCTGCGTCTCTACGCTCTCCGATTTCCTTGAAACAGGAGATCAATTCCTGCATGTGCTCGAGCGAGAGGGCGTTGCGCTTGTTCGGGCGGTTCATGGTCACGCGGGCGACCAGTCCGTCCTGCTCGAAGAGGATGTGCTCGTAGGTCTTCTCGGCTTCCAACATCTTCGCCTCCTTGGAGATAGGCTTCAGGTTACAGGTTTCATGCGTCGAAGATCTGCCGGCGGACGGCCTCGCCAGATCCGCACGAACCACGACCTGAGACCTGAAGCCTAATTTACCTGCTTCTCGTGGCCTGCCCACTCCTTGTCGCGCAGGACGAATTTCTGGACCTTGCCCGTCGAGGTCTTGGGTAGTTCTGTGAACTCGACCGCCGCGGGGGCTTTAAAGCGGGCGATGTGCTCCTTGCAGAAGTCTATGATCTCCTCCTCCGTAGCCTCCTGTCCCTTTTTGAGGACGACGAAGGCCTTCGGGCGCTCGCCCCATTTCTCGTCGGGCATCGCGACCACGGCGGCCTCCATGACGGCGGGGTGCCTGGCTACGGCCTGTTCGACCTCGATCGTGGAGATGTTCTCGCCACCCGAGATAATTATGTCCTTGTTGCGGTCCCGGATCTCGATGTACCCGTCGGGGTGCCACACGGCGACGTCGCCTGAGTGGTACCAGCCGCCCTCGAAGGCCTCCTCCGTTGCCTCCTCGTTCTCGAAGTAGCCCTTGGCGACCATGTTGCCGTGCATCACGATCTCACCCATAGTCTCGCCGTCGCGCGCTACGTCCTGCATGTTCTCATCGACCACGCGCACGAGGTCGGCCGTGACGTAACCCTGGCCCTGGCGCGCCATGAGCCGCGCCCGCTCCTCCATGTCGAGGTCCTCCCACTCGGGATGGACGCCGCTCGTGGTCATCGGGCCGTAGGTCTCGGTGAGGCCGTAGATGTGCATAGGACGGATGTTCAGCTCGAGCAGCCCTTCGAGCAGGGTGGGGGATGGGGGAGCGCCCGCTATCGCGGCGGTCACGGGCGTATCGAGCGGGTGGGCGGCGTCCTCGTTGACTATCCCGATCTGGACCGTCGGGGCCGCGCAGTAGTGCGTGATGCCCTCGTCCTCGAAGAGCTCCCATACGCGCGCCGGCTCCGGCCTTCTCAGGCAGACGTGCGTCCCCGAGACGGCCGTCACGGCCCACGGATAAGTCCATCCGTTGCAGTGGAACATGGGGAGGGTCCACAGGTACTTGGTCTCGTAGCCCATTCCGATCTCGATGGCGTTGCCGAGGGCACAGAGGTAAGCGCCGCGGTGGGTGTACATCACGCCCTTGGGACGGCCCGTGGTCCCCGAGGTGTAGTTGATGGAGATGGTCTCCTCCTCGTCCTCGAGCACGCTCTCCACGGGATCTGGCGACCCTTCTGCCAGGTAGTCCTCGTACGGGTCCCCCGCCTCTCCGGTGTCGTCGATGCGGACTTGCTCTACGTCCACGTCATCGAGCAGCTTCTCTAGCTCGGCGTCGACGAAGACCATCTTCGCCCCCGAGTGCTCGACGATGTATGTGACCTCGTCCTTGCCGAGGCGGGTGTTTATGGCGACGAGCACGAGCCCTGCGGCGGGTACGGCGAAGTGGGCCTCGAGGTGCGGCGGCGTGTTGGGGCAGAGGAAAGCCACCCTGTCGCCCTTCTGTAGCCCCGAGTCTCGCAGGCGCGAGGCGAGGCGGTCTACGCGCTCCTCGAACTCGGCGTAGGTGTAGCGCCTATCGCCGTAGACGACGGCGGTCTTCTCGGGGAACATGTAGGCGCTGCGCCTGAGGAAGCTCACCGGTGTAAGCTCGCTGCGGTAGACCTTCTCGCTCATTAAGACTCCTTTCCGCTCTCCCCGACCAAGTATATAGGTATATGGGCCGAAGCTCAGTCCCGCTACGAGGGGCAAGCCCGCGCGGGGCAAAGCGGCTAATATCTGTGCCTGTCGCCGCGTCCGAATAGAGGGAGACCGATGAACACCCGCGAGAGACACCGTCTGGACCGTCACAAGCGCCGCGTCGAGGAGTTGAGGTTGTGGCGCAACGCCAAAGAGAGCCGCATCGAGTCGTGGCGCTTCGCGGCCGAGGGCGGTGAGGCGAAGGAGATCCAACTCGGCGATTTCTGGCCCGAGGACGCCCTGCCTGCGAGCTTCTGGGCCGAGGCTCAGATACCGGAGGACTGGGCTGGCTCCCCCGTCGAGCTCGAGCTGTGGCTCGGCGGCGAGGGTTTCGTCAGGCTCTCGACGGGCTTCAGCGGCGGCCTCAACCCCTTTCACCGCAGCTTCCCTGTTACACAGAGGGCAGAGGGCAGAGAGAGGATCGAGATAGAGGCCGAGGTCGTGCCTAGGGGGATGTTCGGCACTAACGTCGCCGAGCCGCGTCTGCAGCGCTCCTCGCTCGTCGTGCCCGAGACGGAGGTGCGTGCTCTTGAGCGGGACCTCACGCTCATAGTCGAGGTCTGCGAGCAGCTCGGGGACCACGAGGCCGTCCCTCACCTCCTCGACGTCGTAGACGCAGCCTTCGCAGGGCTGTTCTCCGTGTGGCCCTCGGGGAGCGAGGTCGCCCTCACGCGCTACCTTCTGACCTACGCCGAGTCGACCGAGGGCGGCCCGTGGAGCCTGCCTCCTGCGCCGAGGACCGTCGAGCCCCTGCCAGAGGAGACGCGGAGCGCCGTGCGCCAGGCGCGCGAGATGGTCGCCTCCCGCCTGGAGGACCTCGAGAAGGCCTATCCGCCCGCCGGACGTATCGCGCTGACGGGCCACGCGCACCTCGACCTCGCCTGGCTCTGGCCCGTCTCCGAGACCAGGCGCAAGGGTAGGAGGACCTTCGCCAGCGTCCTCTCGCTCATGGAGCGCTACGAGGACTTCGTCTTCAACCAGTCCTCGGCCCAACTATATGAGTGGATCGAGGCCGAATCGCCGGAGATCTTCGAGCGGGTTCGCCGCCGGGTGGCCGAGGGGCGCTGGGAGCCCGTCGGAGGCTCGTGGGTCGAGTCCGACTGCCAGATCCCATCCGGCGAGTCTATGGTGCGCCAGATGCTCTACGGACAGCGGTACTTCGAGGAGAAATTCGGGCACCGCTCGCGGGTCGCGTGGCTCCCCGACGCATTTGGCTTCTCTCCCGCATTACCCCAGTTGTTCAGAGGCGCAGGAATGGAGGGCTTCTTCACCTACAAGCTCAACTGGAGCGAGACCAACGAGTTCCCCTACGACCTCTACGAGTGGGAGGGCATAGACGGGTCGACGGTGATCGCCCACGACTTCGAGAACCCCGGGCAGGACTACAACGGCAACATCACACCGAAGGACATCTACGGCACCTGGCACAACTTCGAGGGCAAGCGCCACCACCCGGAGAGCCTCTTCTCCTTCGGCTGGGGCGACGGCGGCGGCGGGCCGAGCGAGGAGATGCTCGAGAACTACGCCCGCCTGAAGAGCTTTCCAGCGATGCCGCGTCTGCGCATGGCCCACGTCGACGAGTTCTTCGAGAGCCTCCCGAAGGAGGGACTGCCCAGGTGGACCGGCGAGCTCTACCTCGAGCTGCACAGGGGCACCCTCACCACCCAGGCCAGGGTCAAGAAGCTCAACCGCGAGGCCGAACACCGCCTGCTCGAGGCAGAAGCCCTCGCCACTCTGGCCGCGCTTCACGGCGGCGAATACGGGCGCGAAGTGCTCGAAGCAGCCTGGAAGACGCTCCTCTTGAACCAGTTCCACGACATACTGCCGGGGACCTCGATCGGGGAGGTCTACGAGGTAACCCACCAAGAACTCGCCGACGTCGTAAGGACGGCCAGGAAGCTGCGCGACGGCGCCCTGCGTCCACCGCCGGAACCTTCCGCACAGCCCTCCCTCCTCGTCGCCAACGCCTCCCTGAACCCGCGGCCCCTCTCCGTCGTACTCGACGCCGACCTGAGAGGTGACGCCTCCGGCGTAGCCGACGCGGAGGGCAGGCCGCTACCTGTCCAGGAGACAGAGGAGGGGAGACTCCTCGTCCACGCCCCGGATCTCAGCGTGCCCGGCCTCGGCTGGCAGACGCTCGAAGTTTCGGAGGAGCCTGCACAGGAGGCCGGTGAGACTCCTGGTGTCGTGGTGGAGATCAGGGGCAGGGGCGTCGTTCTGGACAACGGGCTTCTGCGCGTCGAGGTCGG
This sequence comes from Actinomycetota bacterium, assembly GCA_902812425.1. Lineage (GTDB taxonomy): Bacteria > Actinomycetota > Rubrobacteria > Rubrobacterales > Rubrobacteraceae > Rubrobacter_D. Next base: position 6,194 of record CADDZK010000070.1, on the reverse strand, counting down.
GGAGGACGGCACGCTGCACGGTGTCTACGACGGGGAGGCCGGGCGTGAGGTACTCGCCGGACGCGCCAACCAGCTCTGGGCGTATACGGACAAGCCCCGCAACTGGGAGGCCTGGGACGTGGACGAGGGGTACGAGCAGGAGGGGGAGGAGATCTCGGGCGTCGAGAGCGTCGATGTCGTCGAGAGAGGGCCTTTGCGTGCCTCGGTACGCGTGAGAAGGAGGTGGCGAGGCTCGACCATCGAGCAGACCTACAGGCTGCTCTCCGGCTCGCGGCGGCTCGATATAGAGTCGTACGTGGACTGGCACGAGAGGAGGGTTCTCCTGAGGACGCTCTTCCCGCTCGCCGTCCGCTCCCACGAGGCGACCTGCGAGACGATGTTCGGGTCCCAGCGTCGGCCGACACACCACAACACGGCCTGGGACTCCACCCGTTTCGAGGTCTCGGCCCACCGCTTCTGCGACATCTCCGAGCCCGGCTACGGCGTCGCGCTCCTCAACGACGGCAAGTACGGCCACAGCGCGAAAGGCAACGTCCTCGGCATCAGCCTCCTGCGCAGCCCGCTCTACCCCGATCCGTTCGCCGACGAGGGCGAGCACCACTTCACCTACGCGCTCTTCCCCCACGCTGGCGACTGGACCACCTCGGGCGTCGTGCGGGAAGCCCTCGCGCTCAACGCGCCTCTCTTCCCTCTCATGGGGCAGCGAGAGGCCCTGCCAGAAGAATTCTCTCTCGTACGCTCAGAGAGGCTCGAGCTCGCGCTCGGGAGCCTCAAGCTCGCCGAGGACGGGGAGGGTGTGATCCTGCGCCTCTACGAACCCCACGGCGCCCGAGGGGAATCCGTGCTGCGCTTCGCCCGCCGCGTCCTGAGCGCGGAGCGTACCAACCTCCTCGAAGAGGTAGAGGGAGAGGTCGATGTGCATGACGACTGCGTGCGCTTGAAGGTGAGGCCTTTCGAGGTGGTTACGCTGCGCGTGAGGCTCGAAAGGGGGTAAGATAGCGGGGAGACCGAAGAAAGGGGCGAAGGATGGAACACCGTCGTTTGGGGCGTCTTGGACGTGAGAACTCTGTGCTCATCTTCGGCGGGGCGGCGCTCGCCGAGTCGACCGAGGAGGATGGGGACAGGGCCATCCAGCAGGCGCTCGACGCCGGCGTCGACCACTTCGACACGGCAGCCGACTACGGGGACTCCGAGTTGCACTACGGGCGCTGGATGCCCGAGATAAGGGATCAGATCTTCCTCTCCACCAAGACGGGATTGCGAGAGAAGGACCCTGCGAAGCGTCAGATCCACGCCTCCCTCGAAAGGCTGCGCGTCGATAACGTCGACCTCCTCCAACTCCACGCCGTAGGCGACCTGGAAGACCTCGACAGGGCCACGGGACCCGGAGGCTCCCTCGAAGCCGCCATCGAGGCGAAAGAAGAGGGCCTCGTAGGGGCGATCGGCATCACGGGGCACGGCAACGAGGCCCCGGCGACCCACCTCGAAGCCCTCAGGCGCTACCCGTTCGAGACGGTGCTTACGCCCTGGAACTACATCCTCTCGCAGGATGAAGGATACCGTGCCGACTACGAGGCGCTCGTCGACGAGGTGCGGCGCAAGGACGCTGGGCTCATGATCATCAAGACCATCTCGCGCCGCAACTGGCCCGAGGGTGACCCGACCGGAGACCAGAGATACACGACCTGGTACGAACCCTTCGACCAGCAGGAGTACATAGACGCCGCAGTCTCGTGGGTGCTCTCTTTCGAGGAGGTCACCGGGCTCGCGATGGCAGGGGACGTCACCCTTGTCCCGATGCTGCTCGAGGCCGAGGGACGCAGGATGTCGCGCGAAGAGGCGGAAGAGGTCCTCTCCCGGGCACCCGACTACTCCTCGCCGTTCATCTCGATACCATTCTAGGCCTCGGGCTACAGGCGCCAGGTTTCAGCGCGGGCAAAGCCTGACACCCGAAGCCTAATGCCTGAACCGAGATAAAAGGCGCCATACCGTAAATAAAGCGCCTGTCTATGCGGTACCCGGGCCGCATGGACAGTGATGAGGATCGAAGAGCAAAGGTACGGAAAAGAGATCCTCCGTACCCGTAATAGCGGACGCTCTCCGGCGGTTGACGCTAGTGCGCGGTGTCATTATTCTTACTTCGGGTAGGTGCCGAAGGAGGAGGATTTCATGGCACTGGCGCAACGGAAGGTATCCGTCGATAGCCTGTGGCTGGACAACCTGACCCTCGGCATCGGGTCGCTACTCAGGCGATGGATACAGTCGTCTGAAGATCATTCCCTCTTCCGGCGGTCGCTGCACAGGCGGGTGACGACTCTGGTGAATCTCGGGGCCATCGAGTACCGCGGCCACCTGCGCGAGTAGAGGTCCTAGGATAACCCTAACGAGGACGTTTTCCTGGTTGAAATACGGGAGGAACTCTGATGGAGCGTTGACAGGGTAGGGCCGTTAAGGAGATCACGGTTCGGGAACCGCGGCAAGAAGGGAGAGGGTTAAGGTGAACACTCTGGCGTTAGTACAGCCTTTGGTCAAGGTCAACGCGTCGTGGATCGACTACTTCATTATCGCGGTGTACTTCGTGTTCGTGCTCGGCATCGGGGCCGTGCTCAGGACGAAGATGCAGACCTCGGAGGACTACTTCCTCTCAGGGAGGTCGCTGCCGAGCTGGATCACGGGCCTCGCCTTCCTTGGGGCGAACCTGGGGGCTCTGGAGATCATGGGGATGGGCGCAGGGGCGGCGACGTACGGGATCATGCAGGCCCACTACTACTGGATCGGCGCGATCCCGGCGATGTGCTTCGTAGCCCTGTTCATGATTCCCTTCTACTACGCGAGTAGGGTCCACTCCGTCCCTGGCTTCCTGAAGCTCCGCTACAACGAGGCGACGCGCGGATTCAACGCCGTCCTCTTCGCCATCTTCATGCTCCTGCTCTCGGGCATAAACATGTACGCGATGGCGCTCGTCTTCGAGCTGCTCCTCGGCTGGTCGCTGACGGCGAGCATCTTCCTCTCGGCGGCGATAGTGCTCGGGTACGTGGTTCTGGGCGGTCTCTCCTCTTCGATCTACAACGAGGTCTTGCAGTTCTTCCTGATCACGTTAGGTCTGTTGCCGCTCGTGATCTTCGGCCTTATAGACGTTGGCGGCCTCTCCGGTTTGAAGGAGTCCATAGGCAAGCCGGAGTTCTTCCACGCCTGGGCCAATACGGGCTCGACGAACAATCCTTTTGCCGTGCAGTGGTTCTACATCGTGTTCGGGCTCGGTCTGGTGCAATCTTTCGGATACTGGTGTACGGACTTCCTCGTGGTGCAGAGGGCTCTGGCGGCCGAGGATCTGGCAGCATCCCAGAGGACCCCTCTCATCGCGGCGTTCCCGAAGCTCCTGTACGGGGTACTCGCGATCCTCCCCGGAATGATCGCCTTGTCCGTCCTAGGCCCGAAGATCGCCACTGCGGCCCAGGCCAACAATGCCGTCCCCTACATGATGGCCTACTATTTCCCCGCCGGGATGCTCGGGTTTGGTCTGACGGCGCTGCTCGCGGCCTTCATGAGCGGGATGGCCGGTAACGTGACGGCCTTCAATACCGTCTGGACCTATGACCTTTACAAAGCCTACATCAACCGGGATGCCTCCGACCGCCATTATCTCAATGTGGGCCGCATCGCCACCGTTGCCGGGGTGCTCCTGAGCATCGGCACGGCCTACCTGGCCACGGGCTTCCCTACCATCATCAACTACGTCCAGGTGCTGCACGGCATGTTCCTGGCACCGCTCTTCGGGACGTTCCTCCTTGGCATGTTCTGGACGCGCACGACGGGCTGGGGTGGGTTCACCGGACTCGTTGCCGGAACGGGTTACGGTCTCATCACGTACATCGTCGCGCTGGAATTGCACGGGTCCACCGTAGCCAGCGGCCTGGGGGCGTCCATGGCGCGGGCGTTCTGGGCCTGGATCGTGTGCCTCGTCGTAACGATAGCGGTCTCTCTGGTCACCCAACCCAAACCCGACTCTGAGTTGCGCGGCATCGTGTGGGGCCTGACCGAGCAGAAGGAGGCTGTGGAGGAGGCCTGGTACAAGAAACCGTGGGTCCTCGCGGTCATCGTGCTCGCCATTACCGTGGCCCTGAACATCTACTTCTGGTAGGAGGAGTCCATGACGGAAGAACGCCATGAGTCAGAACACCATGAATATGGGGAAGAGGAGAGGGTGCCTGAGCACTCGGGCACTAACCACTCCATGGCGATAGGCTTCTATATCGCGGCCCTCATCCTGATCTACGGCGTCACGATAGCCTTGGTGGGGCTTCTCTCCTCGGCGAAGCAGATGAACGCCCACATCGGATTGAACGTGAACCTATGGTGGGGCATTGTAATGGTCGTCGCCGGATGCGTGATCCTGGGGATGACCCTCGCGTCGCCCCGCCGTCGCGCGCAACGAAACGCGGCAAGGTAAACGCCACCCGACGAGGGAACGCCCGCCGGAACTCCGCCGGCGGGCCCTTTCACCGTGCCGCTGGGCATCTCGCCCCCGCCTGCCAAGCCGCGCTCGTGCAGCACTTACTCCCGGATCTCCCCTGCGCTCTCCGCCGGATTCAGATTTAAACGGAACGCAGGACCGCATACGCAGTGTCCTTCACAAGAAGTCTCGGCGGGCGACATGGCGATCAGGCACTCATCCGACAGCGGGGAAACGGGTTTCTAGGAAGTTGGGGTAACCTCGGTTCGTCACTTATGGAGTTTCGGGCGTGGTCGGCCTCTTTGTCGCTTAGGGTCAAGTCCGGTGAGGTGGTCTGCGACGGGCGATCCTTCGTCGTTGTAGTTCAGGCTGTGCGGGTCTCTAGAGAGCCGCGCTTCGCATCGAGCTCGCCAAGAAGTGTAGGCACGATTAGGCCAGCCATCGACCGCTACCTGATCGCCGATTGGGCCAGCCTCTAGCGCACATATCGGGGGCTGTTCTCGCGCTCAGGAGCGGACGGAGTCAGCTCAGTTCTTGACACAGGTTAGTGGGCGCATCGGCAAGGTAGCCGCCATAGTGATCTTCTGCCAACTCTCTTGCCTCCCAGTGTCACAGACGGCCGAGCTGTGACGCCTATGGGTTGAGAGCCAATTCTCTAGGATCAGGGAGGTGATGGTTGTGCGGGTGTTTGTGGCAGGCGGGACCGGGGTCATCGGAAGGCGGCTGGTGCCACAGCTCGTGGCCCGTGGCCACCAGGTGACGGCTACGACGACAGGCCCGGGCAAGTTGGGCCTGCTGGAGCAGCTGGGCGCAGATGCTGTCGTGATGGACGGGCTGGATGCGGTGTCGGTCGGTGAGGCGGTGGCCGAGGCCAGGCCGGACGCGATCGTCCACCAGATGACCGCAATCGCCGGCAAGCCCGATATGAAACACTTCGACCGCTGGTTCGCCACCACCAACCGGCTGCGCACTGAGGGGACGGACCACCTGCTGGCCGCCGCCGAGGCGACAGGCGTATCCAACTTCGTCGCGCAGAGCTACGCCAGCTGGAACGGAATCCGCAAGGGCGGATGGGTGAAGACCGAGGAGGACCCGCTGGACCTGCACAAGGGGACGGCGGCGCAGGCGGTGATGGAGGCGATCCGCCACCTCGAGGAGGTGGTCCTCAATGCTGGTGGCGCGGCCCTCAGGTACGGCTGGCTCTACGGGCCGGGCGCCACCGACACCCTGGTAGAGGCCGTGCGCAAGCGGCAGTTCCCGCTCGTCGGGGGCGGCACCGGCTACAGCTCGTGGGTGCATCTCGACGACGCGGCGAGCGCCACCGTCCTGGCCGTGGAACAAAAGGCGAGGGGCGTGTTCAACATCGTCGACGACGAGCCTGCCCCGGCCAGCGAGTGGCTGCCTTATCTGGCTGCGTGCGCGGGCGCAAAGCCACCGATGCGGGTCCCCGAGTGGCTGGCCCGGCTGCTTGCCGGGGAAGTGGCTGTGAGGATGATGACCGAGGGGCGCGGCTTCTCCAATGCCAGGGCCAGGCGGGTGCTCGGCTGGGAATTGCGCTACCCCTCGTGGCGCAAGGGCTTCCGGGAGGGCCTCGGCGGAGCTGGCCAACTCGGTGTCGATGGCGGCCCTGTCGCTGCTCGAACGGGCTGAGCCGCTCGAGCGGGCGGTCTTCGTGCTGCGGGAAGTGTTCGGGTTCGGCTTCCCGGAGGTCGCGTCGGCGGTGGGGCGCTCGGAGGCGGCG